>ONLC01000102.1 GCA_900318545.1 uncultured Eubacteriales bacterium | reverse complement strand
GTCGAGAACGTGGAGATCGGCTGATCTGCCGTGTCAATGAAGCCGTTTTCCTCAACGTGAGCGTACTCTTCGGTGTTCTCAGCATCTGCACTTGCTGCTGTTGTGCCGCCCTTCGGAGCATAATCACCTGCTGCCATAGCAGTATCATTTGTCATATATAAGGCACCGTCATCTGTGTCCTCTGTTTCTGCCGATATCTCCTGAACAAGACCCTTTTCCTGACTCATATCACGGGCAGGAGCTTTTGTAGCCGTGGGCTCGCCATTTGTATTGGCTGCAATCGCTGCCTTGGAAGAGCTCTTCTTATCTGCCTTTGAGCTGTCTGTGCTGCCGCATGAAGCTGCAGATATCATCATTATTACTGAGCAGAGTCCTGCTGCTATTCTCTTTAAGTTTACCTTTTTCATAATATTTCCTCCCTTTAGGGCTTAGCCCTCATTCAGATCAATTAGCTAAAGCTGATTTGTGTGCTGTGTTCTTATATACCCAATGTGACGCTGACCGCAAAGCCCTTGCCTTCACAATAGGCTCTGTCGGCCGATTCGTCAACACTGTAGCTTGTCACAGTACCCTCTTCGATCAGCTCGTCAAACAGTGCAGTTACAAGCTCCGCCTTATGGCTTGAATCTGCGTTCTGATATTCCTCGCTTTCAAGAAGCTCGTTCACACGATCCTCTATCTGCTTTGAAATATCCTCATCTGCTGACTGAACTGCGTCAGAGGCTGCTGTGTTGTCGCTCGCTGCGGCTGTTGCAGAGGTTCTGTCATTCACGCCCGGCGACTGCTCACCCTCGCTTTTCGGGGCTGCTGCCTGAGCCGTGTTCTCTTCGGTGTCCTCTGCTTCATTGTTGACTGTCCCGATCTCCTCGGCATTATCGGTCTGCTCGGGAGTATAATCCTCCGCTTCATCAGACCTTATTGCGAGGTTCTTATCGTCATCGGCATTGTCTGCCATGTCCCCGTTGAACTTCATTTCGCCCGAAGCCTTTTTAGAGACGTTTTTGTCAGATGCGTTCCTTGTGCTGTTTGCTGAGGAGCTGTCAGTACTCAGCTTATTGCCGTTCATAATAACGAACGCTCCCGTAACTGCGATAACTGCACAGGCTGCAACTGCGATAAGGCTCACAAGCTTTCTCTTTGGCCTTGCCGACGGCGTAATATCGTGATGCTCCGTTTTGCTGTCTGCCTTCTCTTGTTCATCGAGACGGTTCTCTATCCTGTCCCAGAGCTTATCCATGTCGGGGACGGAGCTATCTATATTTTCTTTGTAAAGCTTTTCAATGTCAAAGCTCATAGCTGTTCCTCCTCCATGATCTGTTTAAGTTTTGAAACTGCCTGCCGATATCTCCACGCTACCGTTCCCTGGGGCTCTCCTGTGAGCTCTGCTATCTCGGTAAATGTAAGCTCCATACCGAGCTTCATTTCCACTGTCTCCCTCTCCTTTTGGGAGAGTCGGGAAAGTGCTCTGTCAAGGCTCATTTTCCTTGATACATTTTCTTCAACGGAGGTTCCGTCGGAGAGCTCATAAGCGGAGCTGTTCTCGTCATCGAGAGTGAACTCCTCGGGGTGGTTTTTCCTGAGATGGTCAAGGGCGAGGTTTCTTGCAATAACTGTAAGCCATCGCTTGTGACCCTGACCGCTTCTGTATGTATGAGCGATCTCCCATATCTTCAGGAAAAAGTCCGAGGTAAGGTCCTCGGCGTCCTGCGGTGAGCGTACTATACCGAGGATAACACGGTATATCTGCTTTGCGTAGGCGGTGTAGATATCTTTAAGGGCGTTTCTGTCTTTTTCGATCATAAGGCGGATACAGTTGTCAAACTGTAAATCGGTCAAGACGTTCAACTCCTTATCGGGAAAGCGTTGTTTTCGCTTTCATAATATATACGGCTGACAGCGAGCTTATTTATGGCAAAATTCTGCACAAATTTAATTTATTTAAGGGAGGTAAATTTGTGCAGATTGCAAAGCTGCTGTCTACGGACATTATATCATACTTTTATAATGATTTCAAGGGCAGGGTTTGAGTGCGTTATTTGACGTGTCATATTCTACAAAAAACAAGGGGCTTAATCATACAAGATTTACAATAATACCCTTGATTTTTGGGGAATGATAGTATATAATAATTCTGTATAGTTTAATCTATTAAAACGAGAGGATTTTTAATATGGAGATAATCAATAAAGGGGATAAGGAACTTCTCAAGGAGTACGAAAGGTTCGTTAAAAACAGCGAGTACGGAAACTTTATGCAGTCGCTCAGATGGCCAAAGGTCAAAGAGGGCTGGGGCTGGGACGCTGTCATTTCAAGAGATGCTGACGGAAAGATCAGAGGTACCTGCTTAGTTATCACTAAAAAAGTGCCGATCTTCGGTGTCAGGTTCTTGTATGCTCCTCACGGACCTGTCTGTGACTGGTCGGATAAGGAGGTCATGCAGGATCTGTTCGAGGGCGTAAAGGTGCTTGCCAAAAAGCACAGATGCTATCAGTTTATGTGGGACCCTCCGTTTGAGGAGAAGGAAGAGGAAAGAACTGCCCTCATTGAGAGCATGGGCTTCTCCCATATACATGACGCTCCCGAGCTTACTACCATTCAGGCAAGAAATAACTATATGCTCAGAGATATCAAGGGCAAAACTCCCGATGAGGTAATGGCAGGCTTTAAGCCCGACTGGAGAAACAGGATAAGAAAAGGTCCGAAAAAGGGCGTTACCTGCGTGGCAAGCGGCTCTGAGAACCTTGATGACTTCTACCCTCTCTATGAGGCTACAGGTATCCGTGACGGCTTCTCTATCAGAGGCAAGGATTACCTTGCAAGGTTTATAGACAGTCTCGGAAAGGATAACTGCCGCCTGTTCGTATGCTACTGCGAAGAGGACGGAAAGAAGATACCTATTTCGGGTGCTATCACTACTCAATACGCAGGCAAGACCTGCTACGTCTACGGAGCATCTGCAAACCACCACAGAAACCTCTACCCAAACTACCTTATGCAGTGGACTATGATAAACTGGGCTCTCGAGGGCAACTGTGATATCTATGACTTTATGGGCATACCTTTTTATAAGGACGAAACAAACCCTAACTACGGTGTGTATAAATTCAAAAAGGGCTTCAACGGTGAGGTTGTTACCTATGTGGGTGAGTTCTACTATGTGTTCAAGCCGTTTATGAAGAAGATAGTTGACTTCTGCGAGAAGATCGTAATGGATCATCACGAAAGGCAGAGACAGAAGCTTCTTAAAAACAGAAACACAGATATGCAGTAAATGAAAGCGTTTGAACTGGTACGCCGATGCCTTTTTGTGCCGATAGGCTGTCTGATTATGAGCTACATTTCTATGTGCGTGTACTGGATAGCTACAGGCTGCCGCTATGGAGTCACTGTCTGTTCAAGAGTGTTTGTGAGTACTTTGCCGTACACTATGATACTTTCGGGGCTTATAGTGATAATCTTTTCGGTAAGGTCGCTGAGGCGGATAAGCCGCTTTCGCAGGGCGATGGAAAACTGCAAGGAAAACAATGCAGACAAAAACAGCCTTGATGAGCTTGAACAGGCTATTCAGGGGCTTGAAAAGAATGACAGCGTCCGTGAGCTTTTAAGAGCCTCGGCACTGCTGAGCTGCGGCCTTTACGAGGAATGCTGTGAGACACTCCGCAGGATAGACCTGAGGGAGCTCTCCTCTGCCGACGAGGAGGAGTACTTCAATATGCTCATCTACTGCCGGCTTATGCAGGGTGAGCGTAAACTTGCAGTAAGGCTCTACCTGGAATGCGGTCACTATTTCAACAGGGCACTTTTAAGGAATGGGACTTCGCATATAAGACATACGGTCGGTATGATCTACTATACAGTCGGTGAGTACGACAAGGCATTGAAGCTCTTTGAGGAGTCAAAAAAGCAGGCAGACGAAAGCCTTATCTGCGAATGTGACCTCTGGGAGGGGCTTTGCTGGGTAAGGCTCGGGAATGCAGAGTCTGCCCGTGATTGTGCGGTAAGAGCGTCGGAGAATATCTCTGACAGCGGACAGGAGCAGAGCCTGAAGCATCTTGTGCGTGCGGTAACTGCTCTTGCAAATAATGTTTCGGAAGGAAAGTAAATATGATATTAAATGCGTTCAGGGGCTTTTGTATGGCTCTTGCAGACAGCGTACCGGGAGTTTCGGGAGGAACTATCGCATTCCTTATGGGCTTTTATGATCTGTTCATAGAGTCCTTAAATGACCTTATGGGAAAGGACAGCGAAAAAAGGAAGAAAGCATTTTTCTTTATAATAAAGCTCGGCATAGGCTGGGTGATAGGAATGGGGCTTGCGGTAAGCGTCCTTGCAAGCGTTTTTGAGAGCGGTATCTACAGGGTAAGCTCACTGTTTATGGGCTTTATAATCCTTGCTATCCCCGTTATGATCTACGAGGAGCGTGAGAGCCTTAAAGGCAAGTACATAAACATTATCTGGGCTGTGATAGGAATAGCCCTTGTAGTCGGGATAGCAATGCTGGGCACCTCGGGAGAGACTGATGTCTCCCACATGACTGTCGGGCTTGCAGGCTACACCTTCCTTGCGGGAATGTGTGCGATCTCGGCTATGGTTCTCCCGGGCATTTCGGGCTCGACCATACTGCTGACCTTCGGTCTGTATGTCCCTGTTATCACGGCAGTTAAAGATGTGCTTCACTTTAAGCTCTCGGCACTGCCTCTTTGCATAGCCCTCGGACTTGGCATTTTGGTCGGCGTGTTCGTAACGCTCCGCCTTATCAAGAAGGCGCTGGAGAGCTTCCGCAGCCAGACAATTTACTGCGTTATCGGCATGATGATAGGCTCGCTTTACGCAATAGTAAAGGGACCCACCACCCTGAAGGAGCCAAAGCCTGCTATGACGTTCTCTACCTTCAGCGTAGTGTTCTTCATCATCGGAGCTGCTATAGTATTCGGTATGCAGGCAGCTAAGATGTTCTTTGAAAAGAAGGCGGCCAACAAAAGCTGATCAAAAAAACAAAGCCCGTTCACCGTGAACGGGCTTTGTTCTATTCTGTGTCTTTCTTTTCGTTCCTGCGTGATTTTCTCTCATAATAGACCGCTATTACAGAGCTTATTATCGAGAGCACACAGAACACTATCAGCAGCTTGTAGGAGAGCTTTCTGCTGGTGAATTTCATAGTAGGATTGATTATGTCAAGTATCCAGAATACAGTGAACATTCCTGCGAGGACTATTGACAGATGAGGTATTATTCTTGAAAGCCTTTTCATTGTCAGTCCTCCTTTTTGATGTAGATAATATCGCTGATGTCACGTCCGCCGCCGTCGGGCTCGTTGATGATCTGACCGTCATAGTACATCATGGCGGATTTTCCTCCGTCAAGGTTGTAGGCGTACTTGCAGCCCTCGTTTGCCATGATAGCGGCAAGCTCACTCAGGGTTGCTCCGCTGGAGTAGCCCTTGTCTCTGCCGTCTACAGTTGCGAAGATGTAGTGTCCCGGCTCAACATAGCCTGCGGCAGAGCGTGGGTTCTTGCTGTTAAGGTACGAGGTGGTGTTGAAGGACTCTAAAATATTGCCCTCGCCGTCAAGCAGGGCAGGTCCGAAGTTCCATGCCTGCCATGCTCCCTGTTTCAGCACCTCGTCAATGTCGAATTCCTCGGGAAGGTAGGTTCTCATAACTCCGTCAGTGAAGAGAACAAGGATATCAGTTTCGCTTGAGATCTCACGGTACTTTACACCATTTCTGATAACTATGCTCTGCTCGGAATTGCCGTAGTAGTCACCGTTTATCGCAAATACGGCATCGTTATCCTTTGCCATATCGTAAACGCTCTCTTTTATATTCTTGCCGAAGGTATCATTGGCAAAGGCGGTCTGTATTACGCTGATGTCCGTAACGTACACATCGGAGATAAAATAGGTTATCTTCTCATCGCCCTCTCCGACGGATTTTTTATAAACGCTCACCTGATACTTGTCAGAACGCTCGGTTCCGAGAAGCTCAGACTGTACCTCCTTGCCCGAAAGTATCTCATAGCTCTGTTCATCTGAGGTAACATTATAGGTATTCGTGTTTGAATAGTTTCTCTTGCCGTTTCTGGACTGTGGCTCTGCGGTGCCCCTGTTTGACTTTTTATCTGTTACTCCGAGGTCATGGTCGGAGACCTCTGCCTGAGAGTCCTCAGACTTGCTGTCAGCGGAGGAGCTGTCCTTCTCTGCGGTGTTATCATCGGGCAGAGCGAAGCCGTCAGCAGTGCTGTCAGCAGTGGCAACAACCTCGGTTTTGACCTCGAGCTTTTGCGGCATTATATAGTCAAACAGCATATAAACACCGATTGCCGCACAGGTAGCAGCAATATCTATCAGCACCAAGCCCCACGGTGGGAGCATCTTTTTCTCTTTAGCCGACATTGCGATCTTTTCCTTTCCTTGTCCTGAAAACTACAGTTCTCTGTACTGTCCAGCTAAGCATAAAGAGCAGTATCTCAACAATTATCTTTGAGATAAACTCATTCGGGATAACAAACTTTACAAGCAGATCGAGTATCAGAGTGTTTGCCGCAAGGATAAATGCCGCCAGAGCAAAATACTTCACCGCTGTAGGCAGGAGCTTATCCTTGTTCCTGAATACATATCTCTTGTTCATAGTGAAGTTGAAGCTGGCACTCAGTACCCTTGCCATAATGTTTGAGGCGATAAGGTTTTTCGTAAGCAGCAGGAACACCGTATATAGCAGATAGTCTACTATAAAGCTTACGAATGAAGCACAGGAAAACTTTATTATATCCCTGTAGATTCTTACGGAATCTGCAAGAGGATGAAAGTGCGAGGTCTCATTCTCACCGATGTAGACTGTCTCTATCGGCACCTCATTGAAGCCCGTTCCTGCCCTTGCACATTCGAGGAGCATATTCATCTCGTACTCGTAGCGTTCTCCGCTGACAGAGAGCATAAAGTCAAGCTTATCAGACATAAAGCCCCGAAGCCCTGTCTGCGTATCGCTGACCTTAACTCCTGCCGCAAAGGAATAAACATACTTCGTAACAGAGTTTCCGAAACGGCTTCTTAGTGGTATCTCTCCCGTGAATTTCCGACAGCCCATAGTAAGCCTTTCGGGTCTTTCCGAAACAGCCTCGGACACACAGATAATATCTGACAGCTTATGCTGACCGTCAGCATCTGCTGTTACCACAACAAAAGGGGAGTCCTGCTCTTTAAGGTAGGAAAAAGCGGTTTTCAGTGCCGCACCCTTTCCTCGGTTTTTCTCATGCTCGAGATAAACAGTCTTGTCTTTGCACTGCGAGAATATTCCGTCATAATCAGCTCCGCTTCCGTCATTCACAAGAATAATGCGGAAATCAGTTTCCTCGGTTATGCCATTCACTACAGAAATAAGCTTTTCATCAGGTTCAAAAGCGGGTATAACAACGTATACAGGTATTTGATTTGTATCTGCCATGATGTCACCCCATTCCATGAAAAACCTTATCTTAAGGCAACACCGTACGACCTCTGTGCATCAGATGCGCCGTCCAGATTTTCGTCAGATTGCCTAAATTCGACGCAGGCTTGCAAGCGAAGTTCACTTCGCTTTACGCAACGTC
>ONLC01000156.1 GCA_900318545.1 uncultured Eubacteriales bacterium | reverse complement strand
AGCGAGCTGATAAAGGATCTGCTTAATATGGCAAGAGCTGAGGGTGCCGCAAACAATATGAGCTTTATGGACTTTGATATCTCAGATGCTGTTACCGAGACCGCAGAGCCCTTCAAAACACTTGCTGAAACAAACGGCAAGAGCATAGAGCTCGATATAGACGGCGGGCTGAGATATTACGGTGATGAGAGTGCGATCAAGCAGCTTGTGTCTGTGCTGACGGAGAATGCCGTCAAGTATGCCGATGACGGCGGCAGGATAGAGATAAGCCTCAAGCCCGAGGGCAAGGGCGCAAGACTGAGTGTAAAGAACCCCTGTGCTGTACCGCCCAAGCACCCCGACAGACTCTTTGACCGCTTCTACCGTGATGACAGCTCTCATTCAAGAAAAGACGGTGAAAAGAAAGGCGGCTACGGTATAGGGCTGTCGGTTGCGGCATCTATTGTGGAGGCTCATAAGGGCAGAATAAGCTGTCATGCTAAAAACGGGTATATAAGCTTTAATGCTCACCTAGGCAGAGTGCCTAAGCAGAGTGAGAGGAAAAAGCGTGAGAAGAAAACAAAAAATTCATAATAATAGCGTTGACAAACGATAAATAATGTGTTATCATATCGATAATAGTTAAATGCTTTGACGGAAAGAAGTAGCGCTTGTGAGCGAGTTCAGAGAGTCTCCGTTTGGTGAGAGGAGATACCGTGAGCCTGCGTGAATACATTCCCGAGCTTCCCGCCTGAAATAACAGTAGGGTCGGACGTATGCCGCGTTAAGGCTTATGAGGTCAGTGCCCTGCACTGATAAACTGAGGTGGTACCGTGCATTATGCGCCCTCGGAGATTTTCTCCGTGGGCGTTTTTGATTGAAGAGTCGTGATATAAATGAAAATGCCCGACGTTTTCATTGATTATGGAGTTGATTCAATATGTTCAGAGATATGAGAAGACAAAAGCAGGCTATCTCTGCTGAGGACTGCATTGAGCTTCTGAAAAATGAGACAAGAGGCGTACTCTCTATGATCGGTGATGACGGCTATCCTTACGGAGTACCGATAAATCACTACTATGAGAATGGAAAGCTCTATTTCCACGGAGGGAAGATCGGTCACAGAGTTGACGCTGTAAAAAAATGCGATAAGGTCTGCTATACTGTGTTTGACAAGGGCTATCTTAAAGAGGGCGACTGGGCACTCAATGTCAAGAGCGTTATCGTCTTCGGCAGGATAAGGATAGTTGAGGACTTTGATGAAGCCATTGAGCTGTGCAGAAAGCTAAGCTGCAAGTTCACCGATGATGAGAGCTACATAAATGAAGAGATCGAAAAATGTGCAAAGGCTACCCTTGTGATGGAGCTTGATATAGAGCATATGACAGGAAAGCTCGTAAACGAAAAGTAGGACGACGGATATGCACTTTGGATTTTCATATGTGGGGCTGATATTTCTTGTTATGCTTTTCGTACCCAACATCATCTGGAGCAGAAATCAGCCTGAGGACTATGACAAATATGCTGCTGATGAAAACAAGGTACTGCTCACTCTTGAAAGGGTCGGTGAGGTTCTGGTTTCAGCACTCTGCCTTATTTTTAGCGACCTCAACATTGGAAAGATCAGGATATGGAGCATAGTGCTCGCAGCTTCATTTGCACTTATGATACTCTATGAGATATACTGGATAAGATATTTCAGAAGCGATAAGAAAATGAGCGATATGTACAGCAGCATTCTATGCTTCCCCGTTGCGGGGGCTACACTTCCCGTTCTGGCGTTTCTGCTGCTCGGAATATACGGAAGGAATATACTGCTCGTTATCTCAGTTATAATACTGGGTATCGGGCATATAGGTATACATTTACAGCATAAAAATGAGATCAAATAAATGGAGGAAATAATAATGACTTGTTTTGAAGAACTGCAAAGAAGAGGGCTGATAGCTCAGCTCACAGATGAAAAGGAGATCAAGGATCTCATCGACAACGGCAGAGCTACATTCTATATCGGCTTCGACCCGACTGCCGACAGCCTGCACGTTGGTCACTTTATGGCACTGTGCCTGATGAAGAGGCTGCAGATGGCAGGCAACAAGCCTATCGTTCTGCTGGGCGGCGGTACAGGAATGATCGGAGACCCCTCGGGCAAGAGCGATATGAGAAAAATGATGACTAAGGAAACAATCGACCACAATGTTGAGTGCTTCAAGAAGCAGATGTCGAGATTTATCGACTTCTCCGACGGCAAGGCGATCGCTGTCAACAACGCCGACTGGCTCCTCGACCTTAACTACGTTGATATGCTCCGTGAGATAGGCGTTCATTTCTCGGTCAACAAGATGCTCTCATTCGAGTGCTACAAGCAGCGCTGGGAAAGAGGACTCACCTTCTTTGAGTTTAACTACATGATAATGCAGTCCTATGACTTCTACAAGCTGTACACCGACTACGGCTGCAATATGCAGTTCGGCGGTGACGACCAGTGGGCTAATATGCTCGGAGGTACCGAGCTTATCAGAAAGAAGCTCGGAAAAGATGCTTACGCTATGACTATCACACTGCTGCTCAATTCCGAGGGCAAGAAGATGGGCAAGACCGAAAAGGGCGCTGTATGGCTCGATGCCGAAAAGACCTCGCCTTTCGAGTTCTATCAGTACTGGAGAAATGTTGATGACGCTGATGTTATCAAGTGCCTGAAGCTTTTGACCTTCGTTCCTATCGAGGAGATCGAAGAGATGGAAAAAACGATGGAGGGTGCACAGTTTAACAAGGCTAAGGAGCTGCTCGCTTTTGAGCTTACAAAGCTTATCCACGGTGAAGAAGAGGCTCAGAAGGCTGATGCAGCTGCAAAGGCTATCTTTGCAGGAAACGGCGACAGTGAGAATATGCCCTCTACCGAGATACCTGCCGCTGAGACTGAGGACGGAAAGCTCGGTATACTGACACTGCTTGTTAAGTGCGGTCTTTGTGCTTCAAACGGTGAGGCAAGAAGACTTGTTACCCAGAACGGTATCTCCGTGAACGATGAGAAGTTCACAGATCCCAAGGGCATGGTAGATCTCTCGGAGCCTGTTATCATCAAGAAGGGCAAGAAGGTATTCCACAAAGCTGTGCTCGGCTAAGGTTTAAGGTCGGGCGATCACCTTAATTGTTTAAGTTTCAGGGTTATTTTCAAGTTAAAATGCAATAAAAATTTTGTCCCGATGTTGGATTTTTCTCCCTCATCGGGGCATTTGTATAATCTGAAACCGCGTATTTACGCAGTTTTCTTCAATTCTCACGGCTTTTGAAAAAAAGTTTTAGCTTTCACAAAAAAATCATATTATCTTTAGCTTAATTTAAGGTTCGGGCTATATACTTTAATCATAGCAAAGATACAGATTAAAAGCTGTGAGAAAATACAGCGAAAGGAGCTGATCCTGATGGGAGCTTACCAGGATATATTCGAGAGAGTTGAAAAGAAGTTCATCCTCGATGAAAAAACATACAGGGAATTTATGAAGAGGATAGAACCTTACTTTGAACCCGATCAGTACTACAAGAGCACTATCTACAATATATACTTTGACACTCCGACGAATATCCTCGTCAGAAACTCTATCGAAAAGCCTGTCTACAAAGAAAAGCTAAGATTAAGAAGCTACAAGGTTCCGAACAAGGAAAGCACAGTTTTCATAGAGCTTAAGAAAAAGTACAAGGGCGTTGTTTACAAGAGAAGAGTTGACATGACCCTGGCTGAGGCCGAGGAGTTCCTCGGCGGAGGCAAGGCACCCGGAAGGAACAAGCAGATCGAAGCTGAGCTCAGATACTTTATGAGCTTCTACAAGGACTGCGGACCTGCAATGTTTTTAAGCTATGACAGACTGGCTTACAAGGGCATAAAGGATGACGGTCTGAGACTTACCTTCGATACTCATATCCTTTACAGACAGGATAACTTAGGGCTCGATAAGGGCACCTGGGGAAAAGAGCTTCTTTCACCCGGAACAAGGATCATGGAAATAAAGATACCCGGCTCCTTCCCGATGTGGCTCTCACGCATTTTAACTGATCTTGAAATTTATCCCGCTTCGTTCTCCAAGTACGGCACTGCCTACACAAAGGAGCTTACGCAGGAAATAAAAAAAGGAAAGGTGATCACCTGTGCTTAATAATCTGCTGACTATCAATGCCGCTTCAACTGATACTACTACTCTGGCGGCTGTATCTAACAAGGAATTTCTTATCTGCTCGCTCGTATCTCTCGGGCTCGGACTTGTAATAGCTTTCGCATTTGCGATAAGCAACAAAGCTAAACAGACCAGAAAATCAAAAGGCTTTCTGATGACACTGGCACTGCTTCCCGTTATCGTTCAGGTAGTTATCATGATGGTAAACGGAAACATCGGAACAGGCGTTGCTGTAATGGGTGCTTTCGGACTGGTAAGATTCAGATCGGTTCCGGGCTCGGCTGAGGATATATGTGCTATCTTCCTTGCAATGGCTGTAGGTCTTGCAACAGGTACAGATCAGCTTGCAGTAGCTGCAATGCTCGCAGTAGGCGTCGGACTTATCTACATCATCTATTCGTTCATTCCTATCGGAAACTCAGACAAGCAGCTAAAGCAGCTCACAGTTACTATCCCCGAGAGCCTTGACTATGACGGTGCCTTCGATGATATATTTAACACCTATACATCATCTCACGAGCTGGTTTCTGTAAAGACTACTAACATGGGCAGTCTTTTCAAGCTCAAATACGAGGTTACCTTCAACAGCAGCTCTGACGAGAAGAAGCTTATTGATGAAATAAGAACCAGAAACGGCAACCTTGAAATCATGTGTGCAAGAGCATCTGATGAGATCACTCAGGTACTCTGATACGGAGACGATATAAATGAGATTTTCAAAGCTTAAAAGAGCCGCTGCAGCAGCGGCGGCTCTGACTATATCCATAAGTGCATTGGCAGGCTGCTCCGACAGCAGTTCAGGCAGCTCGGGAAGCAGCTCCCAAGCGGTGGTGAACACATCGGGGATTGATACCTCGGTGGCTGCGGAAGACCTTGATGTAGGCTACGATGAAGAAAATGCCGCAAGCATTGTCTTCAAAGACGCTGCTGCGACAGTAAGCGGAAGCGGAGTAGCTGCCGAGGGTGCAGTTGTCACGATCGAAGCATCGGGAGAATATGTTCTTAGCGGAAGCTCTGCAAACGGACAGCTGGTAGTAAACGCTGACAAGGATGCTGAGATAAAGCTCGTGCTCAAAGGGCTTGACCTGAGCTGTGAGAATAATGCTCCTATCTATGTAAAGAAGGCTAAGAAGGTCATTATCACGCTCGAAGACGGAACAGAAAACGTCCTCACTGACGGTGAGAGCTATGAGCTTGAAGGTGATGAGAATACAGACGGCTGTCTGTTCTCAAAGGCTGACCTGACTATAAACGGAAGCGGTTCGCTGACTGTAAATGCTAACTGCAAGCACGGCATAGTTTCAAAAGATGACCTTGTTATTACTGACGGAAGCATTAATGTAACCTCTGCTTCTACGGC
>ONLC01000293.1 GCA_900318545.1 uncultured Eubacteriales bacterium | reverse complement strand
TGCCTTCTCTGGAGCGAACATCACCCGAACCTCTATTATCTGAGATTAGATGTTGAAGGTGATGTCAGCGAGCATATCATAGGTATCCGTGACTTTATGCAGAAGGACGGAAAATTCACCATAAACGGCAAACCCACTTTCCTGAGAGGAAAGCATGACGGACTGATCTTTCCGAAAACAGGCTTTGCACCTACTGACCTTGAAAGCTGGCTCAAGGTGCTGGAGACCTCAAAATCCTACGGAATTAACCACTACCGTTATCATACCTGCTGTCCTCCCGAGGCGGCATTTGCAGCCGCTGATATGCTCGGAATATATATGGAGCCTCAGCTTCCGTTCTGGGGCACAATAACAACTCCCGAGGACGAAAACCACAATCAGGAAGAGCAGGATTTCCTTGTGGAAGAGGGCTTCCGTATGCTCAGAGCGTTCGGCAATCACCCGTCATACTGTATGATGTCTCTCGGAAATGAGCTTTGGGGCTCACAGGAGATACTGAACGGTATTCTCGGACAGTATAAGGCCTTCGACAGCAGACATCTTTACACTCAGGGCTCAAACAATTTCCAGTGGTTCCCCTGTGTGCTTGATAATGATGACTTCTTTGTAGGTGTTCGCCTTGCAAAGGACAGGCTTATAAGGGGCTCATACGCTATGTGTGATGCACCTCTCGGACATATACAGACGGATAAGCCTTCAACAGTGCATGATTATGACAGTGTTATCCGCCCGACTATAAAGGCACATTCAACTGAGGCAGGCGAGGACGGCACGGTTCAGATACAGTACGGCACAACAATGAAAACAGTTAAAGCCTCGGAAGCCGATGCAGACTTTATCCCGACAGTACCGATAGTCACCCATGAGATAGGCCAGTTTGAAACCTTCCCCGATTTTGACGAGATACAGAAATATACAGGCTCGTTAAAGCCTCGTAACTTCGAGATTTTTAAGCAGAGACTTGCTTCAAAGGGCTTATTGTCACTGGATAAGGACTTCTTTGAGTGCTCGGGACAGCTTGCTGTTGCCTGCTATAAGGAGGAGCTTGAAGCTGTATTCCGTTCAAAGCTTTTAGCAGGCTTTCAGGTGTTGGACATTCAGGATTTCACAGGACAGGGAACTGCTTTAGTAGGCATTCTTGATGCATTTATGGAAAGCAAGGGTCTTATCACTCCCGAAAAGTGGAGAGGCTTCTGCAATGATGCTGTTTTGCTTGCGAGATTTGAGGACTATGTTCTCGAAGAGGGCAGTGCGTTCACAGTTGCAGTGCAGATATGCTCCTACAGAGATGGCTTTGAGGGCGGAAAGCTCGTGTGGTCGCTCTCACAGGGTGATGATTTGATTGCTGAGGGCTCACAGGACTTTGCACTGAACGGAGAAAACTATCTTGATATTACAGAGATCGGTGCTGTTATACCGAACGTGGATAAAATAGCTTATCTTACATTGAAGCTCAGCGTTGAGGGTACAGATATAGCAAATGAGTATGAGCTTACAGCCGTACCTAAGACCGAGAACGCAGAGCTTGACGGAGTATATATTTTCAGAAGTGTTGACTCCGAAGCAGAGAAGCTTCTCAGTCAGGGAAGGACTGTGCTTATAGTGCCTGATCTGAAAGAGATAGAGGATAAGTCGATCGAGGGTATGTACTGTCAGGACTTCTGGTGTTACCCGATGTTCAAAACTATATCCGATATGATGGAAAAGCCACGACCTGTAGGCACTATGGGACTTGTGATAGATACAGAGCACAAGGCTCTTGCGGGCTTTGCTTCAAAGAAGTATTCAACTCCTCAGTGGTTTGAAATAGTTCAGAACTCCAGAGCTGTTATCCTTGATGACAGAAAAGAGGATATAAACGTTATAGTCAGAACTATCGACAATTTTGAGCGCAATCACAGCCTGTCGCTCCTGTATGAGTATGAGAAAAACGGTGGTAAGGTCGTTGTCTGCGCCTGCAATGTTGAAAAGCTTGCAGACTCTCCCGAGGGCAGAGCATTTGTGAAGTCCGTGTTTGATTATTGCCGCAATTGAGAATAAAGAATTGACCCGTTAGTGATAACGGGTCTCAGTCTGTCGATAAACT
>ONLC01000101.1 GCA_900318545.1 uncultured Eubacteriales bacterium | reverse complement strand
CGGCGGCGGTGATGAGAATGCTGACTGCATAGTAAACTCATACGATAGCTTCTGCAAGTACGGCAGAACAGAGTATATCAATGAGGGCAAGGAGAGCACAAACCTGGTATTTGAGACAAAAACTGTAACAGGCAGTGCTGATACCTTTACCAATATCTATAAAAACAACTATCTGACAGGCGATACCCTGCAGAAGGTGCTCAATAATGCAAACTCCGCTGATATGACGGTGGCAGAGTACCTGAAAGCACATAACAATCCTCTGCCCGAGGGTGCAAAGTATCTGCTCGTTGCAGAGGCTGATAAGGAAAAGACCCAGAGGTTAAGAAACTACGGCCCTTCAAATAACGATTACGAGGACCGTATCTATGATGAGATCACAGTTATCGACGTAAATGACATCACCCAGAAGCACCAGACGATCTGTGTGGCTGAGCATAAGTATTGCAGACAGTACGGCATAGGCTATTCTGACTGGAACTATGACTATAAGAATACACCTGTAGGTGTTATCGTCATCAAGGAGCAGATAAAGGACACCAAGAACCCGTTCGGAAATATGAGCGAGAGCGTATACAAGCTCAAGAGCGGTGCCTATAAGCTCGGCAAAGACTGCTATATAAACGGAAGCCTTGTGATCGAAAGCGGCGTAGATGTCACTATCGACCTTGCAGGCTATACCCTTAACAGGAACCTCTCCGCGGCTAAGAGCTACGGTGCTGCTATCATTGTAAGGGGCGGCGGAAAGCTCAGGGTCATAGACAGCACAGGCACACGTGCAGGCAGGATCACAGGCGGCTACAGTGACAGCAATGCAGGCGGCATCTATGTTGTGGCCGGTGCTGAGGCCGAGTTAGACGGCATTACCGTTTCAGGAAACAAGGCGGCTCAAAACGGCGGTGCCATTTATTCAGACGGAAAGGTAACTATAAATAACTGTGTCATCGAAAACAACGAGGCATATTCCTGCGGCGGTGTTTTCAACAACGGCGGTACTCTTAATATCACAGATACCACCTTCACAAAGAACGTGTCCACAAAATGGGGCGGCGGTGCTCTCCAGAATCACGCAAGCGCAGTCCTTGAAAATGTTACCTTTGAAGAAAACAGCACAAATACCTACGGCGGTGCCGTATGGACAGGCGGAGATTACAGCAGCCTGACTGCCACCAACGTCGTATTCAATAACAATAAATCGGATATTGACGGCGGAGCGTTCTACCTCAGTGCAAGTAAGTACGGCTATAAGTGCGGAGCAGTGCTTGAATCCTGCACATTTACCAACAACTACTGCAAGTGCGGGGGCGGCGCAATACACGCAGACGATCAGTCGTATTATACGAGCAACTATGAGCTTACGGTAAACAACTGCCTTATAGCTGATAACGAGGCAGGCGGCAACGGCGGCGGTCTGGCGCTGAGATACACGGCTGCAAAGAAACATCCGACTATCACAAACACCACCATCACACGCAACAAGGCGCTATCGGGCGGCGGATTATACTCCTTCGACGAGCGAGGTATCAATGTTGAGAACTGTACGATCAGCGAGAACAGTGTAGTGAACGGCGGCGGCGGACTTGCCTTTGAAGGAGTCCATAATACCTCATATATCAAAAACACAAATATCATAGGCAATACCTCAGGCGTAAACGGATCTGCATTATGGTCACATTCAAGTGTGTCTTTGGAGAACTGCGAGATCGCAAATAATGTAACTCAGGGCGACGGCACGCTCTTTACTCATTCTTATCTGACACTCAAAAAGTGTGAAGTGCATGACAACACTGCCGATTTCGGCGGAGGGCTTTATATCGCCGAATGCTTAGAAAAGAAAGGTACTTCCAACCACGCTTATATATACGGCGGACACTTTTATAATAATACTGCAAACTCCGGTTCTGCGATTTTCTGGAAGTCTAATGACGGTTCAAAATCATATAACCTGTATAATAATGCCAAGATCTATGGAAATGTTTACAGCGAGAGCCGGGGCAGTGCGTACATTGAAACCGCCGAGGTCTTTAATCCGAAGTCAAAACAGACGATCTCATACAATGCTCATTGTGAGGGCAAAGGCTGGATGGCTGCTGTTACCTCAATAGACGGTGATGAGGCCACAGCAGGAACTGAAGGCGAGGGCAAGAGAATGGAAGCCTTCAGGGTGACCTTAAATAATCCCGACGGAACAAGTGCGGTAACATACAGAGCGAATGCCCAGGATAAGGGATGGCTTGACTGGCAGAACTCGGGAGGAATTGCCGGAACAGAGGGGCAGAGCCTGCGTGTTGAAGCACTGGAGATCAAGCTTACAGGAGAACTTGCTGAAAAGTACGATGTAGTTTACAGAGCTCACTGTGAAGGCATCGGTTGGACTGACTGGGTCAAGAACGGTGAAACAGCAGGTACACAGGGTCAGAATAAACGTGTCGAAGCGATCCAGATCAAGCTTGTAATAAAGCTGCAGCCCGGCACGAACAAACCAAACAGATGAGCCGGAACCATGTGCTGACCTGATACAGCATAATCAAAGACTGATGAGAGTGTTCACACTCATCACAAAAGAATTATGAAAGTGGAATGACCTCGTCGGGCGAAAAGGCTCGGCGGGGTCATTATTGTGGAGGTAAATAACGGCGGCTTATCAGCACAGCACTCAGCTGCCCGTATTATTTAAGACCCAGCATTATCAGGTCATCAAACAGCATTTTGTCCAATCAGCACTGACTGTATTTATGCATTTCTCCAAAATTCAATAACCTTTGCAACAAAACATGACGATCTCCACACATATATTAAAACAGCACTAAGGGGGTATCATTATGAATAGGATCACGGCAGTTGTTTTGTCACTTATAATAGGGCTGTCAGCTTGTGCCTGCGCTGACAAGGAAACCACTAAGCAGGAAACATCAATAAAAGCAGGATCGTCTTATGAGATGTCGCTTCCGCCGACACAGCATTTTGTTTCAAATAACCATGCTTCGTACAGCAGCGTTTTTTTCTATATGCACTCGACCGATTACATCTCAGATGAGCTTATCTATGAGTATGATACTGAAAGCGGCAAAACTGCAGAAATAAAGATCAAAGCCGATCAGCACACTCACCTTAGCAATATTATCAGTCACGGAGGTAAGCTCTATGCCTCAGAGGTCCACGCCGAAGACAGCGGAGCGGTGCAGTATTATCTGACTGAGTGTGATTATAACTCGGGCAGCTCGGAGCGTATTTATACAGCCAAGGGCGAGATAATACAGCTTGGCTTTTACAATGACAGCGACACCGCATTCTTTCTTGAGAGTGATGGCAAAACCGACGAAAGCAACCACCTGACCCAGGGTATGCTGACTAAATTTGACCTCTCAGCCAATAAGGCTGAACAGCTTTTTGAAACACAGCAGTATTATATTGACAGCAATAAAATATACTTCACAAAGTATAATGAAAAGAAGCACTGTCTGGAGCTATATAGCTGTCCTGTCGATGATACGTCCGATGTAACAGAACTGGGACTTATTGTTAACACTCAGACAGAAATCTCCGAAAACAATATAACATCATTCGATATGTCAGATTGTATGTTTCAGGCATCAGGCGATAAAATATATTATACAAATAATGAAAATAAGCTTCTTTGCTATGATATCAAAGCAAAGAAGACCAAAACCGCAGCTGAGCTCTCCGAGGGTGCTATGATACGCTTTTTCGGGCAGTATAACGGGAAATGGTATATCCTCTCTCGGGAGCTTAAACAAAGGGGAGCACAGTATTGTCTTTACAGCACAGACAGCAAGGGTGAGCCTGAGCTTATTCTTTCCGATGATATTCTCAATCAGTCATATCTTTTTGATTATGAATTCATCGACAGCATAGCACTATTTGATGATCTTGCAATGGTCGTGACATATAACGGCGATATGGGACTATCATACTACAGGCTGAATGACGATGATTCAACAAAGCTTATAAAACGCCTCGGAAACTGGGATTACGAGGCTTATGAGGAAATGGAGCTTGAAATAGAAAGAATACTTCAGGACGATCATGCAAGGGAATATCTGAAAGAACAGAGGCACTGATATGGCAGTACTGGAAATAAAAAACCTTTCAAAAAAATACGGCAGGAAAACAGCCCTAAAAGGGATAAGCTGTGAATTCAGGACGGGGATAAATGCTCTTCTCGGACCAAACGGTGCAGGAAAAACTACTATTATGAACTGTATCTCGGGAGTGCTTGCAAAAAGCGGAGGGAGCATTACACTTGACGGTCAGGACGTTTTCAGAATGGGAGAAGCCTATCGTGCAAGACTCAGCTATCAGTTTCAGTATCAGCCCTTTTATCCGAGCTATACCGCAAGGGAGTTCCTGTGCTTTATCGGTCTGCTGAAAGGTATGGAACGTTCTGCTATCAATGACGAGATAAAAAAAGTGCTCTCGCTTGTAAACCTTGATGAGAACATTGATGATAAGATAAAGTCATTTTCGGGCGGAATGAAACAGCGTCTTGCAATTGCACAGACTATTATGAACGAGCCCGAGATACTTATCTTTGATGAGCCCTCAGCGGGACTTGACCCCTTTGAGCGTGAGCAGTTCAAGCGGATAATGGTAAGGCTCAGAAAGAAAAGCATTATCATAATCTCAACGCATATAGTTTCAGATATTGATACTATCTGTGATGAGCTGATACTCTTAAACAAAGGAAGCGTAGTCGCAAATGACAGCCCTGAGGTTCTTTGCAAACACATAAAGGGCTTTGTTTGGGATATCCCGAAAAGTGAGATAACTGACGAAATATATCAGCATATCTATTTTGAAGATGATAAGTCAAAAATGCTTTCACACACTCAGCCGACAGAGAATGCTAAGCTCAGCGAGCCCACAGTGAATGATCTGTATTTTTACTGTCAGTCAAAAAATGCATTCGGCGGTGAGAGCAAATGAGCGTGCTTTCATTTATGATAAAAAAAGCACTGAGAAAAGCTGTTGTCACGGGGCTCGTTATCGGTGCTTTGTCCTGTGTGTTTTTGTTCTTTATGATGAAGGATAACAGCGCTTTTGACAAGGCCTATAAAGAACGCTTCGGTGAGCTCAGCAGGTCTGAGGATCCGTATTCTGAACTTGAAAGCACAGAAAAAAACATTACTGAAAGCAGGGCTCGGATATACAGACAAATAGACGAATGGCAGAATGAGCACAGCGAATACGGAAAGCCTCCTGCTCCATTGTCAAAGGAGCTGACAGAGGAGCTTATCCGTGAGCGTACAGCCGACAGCAGTTCATCGCCCGAAAGGCTTACACCATTGATAAAAGCAGGACTGTCAGCACAGAAGGAAACTAAAGCCTTTATCATTGACCGCAGAACAGGCTACACAAGAAATATCCGCAGGGGTGTAAAGGACGAGTATTCGCTGAAGGTCTCCGATCTTCTGATAGAGGACTACGGTAAGGTGCTTGAAAGGCTTGAAGGCTGTGATAAGCTGATAGACACAAGGGCTGCAAACAGTCTGAACGATTACCTGTCGGGAGAGGTGCTTCTGACACTCGGGGTATTCGTTCTGATCTTTCCTGTTTTTTCATCAGAAAAAAGCTCGGGAAGGTTCCGTGCTTTTGCTGTCACAAAAACAGGAGCATTCAGGTTTACGTTCTGTAAGATCGTATCTGCAATGCTAAGCACTCTGTTATTCATAGCTGTAGGACTTGCTATTCCGATAATTATGACGGCTGTTTTATCACCCGATAAGGCGGACTGGTCCATGCCTGTGCAGTATCTGAAAGGGTTTGAGCTGAGTGCCCGAAATATGAGCTTTTTCGGATATATCGGTCTGGTATGTCTGTTGAAAGCAGCTTATCTGATGATGCTGTCATCGTGTATGCTGCTTGTGTCTATGCTGTCACCAAACAATCTTATATCGGGAGCGTTTTCGTTTATAGCTGTAGTGCTTGTGTTTTTGAAATCGCGGCTTGCTGACGGCTCGGTACTTATGACAGTCATAACGGGCGACTTTGTTTCTATGCTCAATGACAGGGGCTATGTGCCGTTGTTCGCAGAGCCCGTGAAGCTTTACGTTCTGTTTCTTGCAGGGGCTTTGATGCTCTCAGCGGTCATACTGGGCTTAACTCTTATTCTCTCGAAACGCAGGGGGATATGATCATGTACAGGTATCAGTTTTCAAGGCTTATAAAAAGATACTGGGCTGCTGCGGCGGTGTTTCTGGTGCTTGCGTTTGCGGTCAGGCTTATTGTGATAAAAGCTTATGACAACGATAAAACAAGGGTAAGGCTTGACCCAAAGGCTTTGTCTTATCTGTCTGAAATGATAGCAGAGAGCCGTGAAATGTCAAGTGCGGAGCAGTTTGCCTTTATTTGTGAATATGAGATACAGGCTTTTGCACAGAATGACAGAGCTGCTGCAGAAGCTGCGAATTACTATCATTCTGCACTTGATAACTGCTTAAAGCTTGACGGTGTGACAGAATACTCAAACAGCGGTGAGGGGATCGTCAGTGCAGATATTCCTCCAGACCTTATCGAAAACGAAAAGCTTTATGCCAATATGGGTAAGTCCGATATAGCCTACACAGATCCATATATGCTTTTTCTGAAGCTTCGCACCTTTGCGCTGACGGATATCTTTGCGGTCATCCTTGTAGGACTGTTCGTTTGTGCGACCTGCGAGAACGGGCTTCACAAGCAGATTCATATAATGAAAAACAGGAAGCTTTTTCTGCGTTCCCGTGAGATAATACTGACAGCACTTCTTTTTTTAGCTTATACTCTTGGGTTCATAGCGGATATTATTCTGAGCGGAGCTTTTAACACTGTCGGTCTGTTCGGAGCAACAGTACAAAGTGAGCTGAACTTTCTGTACTCACCGATAAGACTGACTTTTTCGGGACTGACAATATGGCTCTATGCAACAGGACTGATGAAGCTGCTTATCACATATTCGCTTCTGATAATATGTGCAAGGTCGCTTTGCTCGGTCAGAAAGTATCTTATAACAGCGGTATCGGCTCTGACGGTATTTTCCGCAGCAGCAGTATATATCCCCGAGGTCTCGCCGTATCTGTTCTGTGCAGTTTCTGACAAAATGACCGAGCTTATGTATATAAGCTATATTAAAGCACTTGACGGTTCGGAATGTGTTAGTGTGCTGCTGTTTTGTATGGCACTCCTCGGCGGACTTTATGCATGGCGGTGGTGCGGGTACAGAACAGAATAATAAAACCAGATAAGGTCCGACGAACTGTAAAAGTCGCCGGACCTTATCTGTTTATATTTCGATACGATAGCTCTTTCGCTCTGCTCAGCGACCTTAGTTCCGGGTCAGAAGTAACCCCCAGCCCCGAATCCTGCTTATTTGCAGGTTTCGGGGGTGGGGGTGATTATATGAGAAAAAACTCTATTTGTTCATCAAGAACATCTACAAATATTTTACTTGTATTAAATAAACCATGAAATAGGATCTGCATAACAAATCACCCAATAAATCGCATTAATAGCAGTAAAGAGAATTGATATTTTCCAGTATAGCTTTTTCTGGTACTCACTGCTAAGAGGGCATATCCTATATATCAGATAAATGGGTATCTGATATAATGCTATTATAAT
>ONLC01000099.1 GCA_900318545.1 uncultured Eubacteriales bacterium | reverse complement strand
GACAGCAGTGATGCAAGCAGTCAGGACGATAATGATTCCGAGGCTGAGGACAGCGAGAGCACCAGCGAGACTGATACTCCCGACTCTACAGACGAGAGCACTGACAGCAGCGACACAAGCGACACCGATACTCCTGATTCAGAGACCGATGACGCTTCGAGCACTTCCGATTCTTCGTCCAAGTCGTCCAACAGCGGGACCGATAACACTGACGGCAATAAGAAGCAGGCTAATGACAATACCGCAGGTACCGCTAACCCCGGCACAGGTATGGCAGCATCGGCAAGCTTCGCAGCAGTTGCAGCAGCAGTTGCAGTTATCCTTGCTAAGAAAAAGAAAGACGAATAAGCAAAACACTTAACGTCTGAATAACCCGACCGCCCACCACTCGGTGGGCGGTTTTTGTTTTTGTCTGCGTGGTGATGCAGGGTTTTCCGTGCCCGCCCTTGACGTTTATGATTTGATGTGTTATAATAATTTAATAAGCAAATATCGACCTGTGTTCAGACCGTAAATCGGGAAAGTGAAGTATTTGGAACAAAGCAAGACCTCTAAGCTCAGGCAGGTCACAAATAAGCTCTACGGGGGACTGGAGCTCGGCTGGTATATAAGAAAGAGAAGCTGGCTGAGCCTTCTTATAATCTCTCCTGCACTTGTTTTCCAGACAGTGGTAGGTGTCGGAGCTCTGATGATCCCGAAATAGCAGAGGTCAGCTTTGCAGACCCTGTCGAGGGCTTTGTTCAGGTAAACGGCAAGAAATACGGTACAGTTACCTTTACCGTTACCGACGGTGACAAGCAGGAGCATTTCACCCTGAGGATATACATGGAAAACGGACACTCTCAAATGGAAATAAAACCGCAGTAATGCGAACATGACGGATAACTTTGGAAGGAGGCTGCTATGAAACAGTTTCAGTTTGAATTCATAAACGCTGAACAGCTCACAAAGGAGCTGGAAAAAATATCGCTCTGGGTAAAGAATACTATGACCTCGGGAGTGGGCTTTCAGATCTATGCCGAAACTATGGAGCATGACAGGGTAAAAGAGGTATGCTCTCTGATAAAGAGCGTTTTGCCTGATGCCTACTACATTGGAGCCTCCACTAACGGTAACATTGTAAACGGTGTAAAGTCTGAGTCTGACATAGTGATTGTGGGTACAGTTTTTGAGTACCCGAGTACTAAGGTCGAGGTGCTGCAGTATGAGCTCACTAACGATACCTTCAAGGACGTTACTGCTGACCTTGTGAAAAAGGTCGATGAAAGACCGTGGGTAAAGGGCATAGAGATGCTTGTTACTATCAGGGGAATGTCTATGACAGGCTTCTGCAATGAGCTTTCAAAGGTACGCAAGGGCGTTAAGATCTTCGGAGGCGGTGCCTTCAACAGCGATATAAACAGTACAGAAACCTACGTTTTTTCAAGCTCGGGTGATATTGCGAGCCACTCGGTAGTTTTCGTTTTGCTGGGCGGAGATGATCTTTTTATCTCGACTACCTACGTCACAGGCTGGAAGCCACTCGGACGTGAGCTTTTTGTGACCAAAGCTAAAGGTGCTGTCCTGAATGAGATAGACGGACAGCCTGCCTACAACACCTATCAGAAGTATCTGAAAATAGGAAACGATGAGTACTTTTTCAGAAACACACTCGAGTTCCCTCTCTTCTACTACTATAACGGAATAAATATTCTCAGAGCCCCCACGAACGCTCTGCCCGATGGTTCTCTTGAAATGACAGCCGATATAAACGAGCACGTTAAGGCAAGGCTCGCTTACGGCGACCCCGAAACTATTCTGAAGGAGATAAGAACTGCAAGAAATTCACTTGCGGAG
The DNA here is from genome assembly GCA_900318545.1 of uncultured Eubacteriales bacterium. Taxonomy (GTDB): domain Bacteria; phylum Bacillota; class Clostridia; order Oscillospirales; family Ruminococcaceae; genus Hominimerdicola. The sequence continues at coordinate 5,877 of ONLC01000099.1, read as the reverse complement.
TTCTGTCCCGAGGGTATCAGGATATATTCCTGTGCCGCAAGAAGGACCTACTGGGGAGATACCGAGATCTCAAACGAGACTGCACCGTTCAATTCTGTAGCTCCAACCTCGGGCTTTTTTACCTCGGGCGAATTTATGAGAACGGGAAGGTTTGTAAATCAGCATAATGTTACCCTTGTAATTGCTGCAATGAGGGAGGGTCAGGCTACTGAGCAGGAGCTTCAGGGCTTTTCGTTCCTGTCTGATGAGTCGGCAGGAAAGTTCTCGCTCATAAACAGGCTTGCAAACTTCATCGAGATATCCACAAAGGAGCTCGAGGAGGCAAACAGAAGACTCGAGGTAATGGCTGTTACAGATGAGCTGACTCAGGTGTTCAACCGCCGTGAGATACAAAAACGCATTAAGCAGGCACTCAAAGAGGAGGACAGCAGCGTATCGCTCATAATGCTCGATGTGGACTTTTTCAAGAGAGTAAACGACACCTACGGCCATAAGGTCGGTGATAACGTGCTTAAAGGTCTTACCGCTATGCTCAGGGACGAGCTCGACCGTGTACGCTGCAACGCAGTTGCAGGCCGCTGGGGCGGTGAGGAGTTCATGGTTCTGCTCTCGAACTGTGCCCCGGGCTATGCTGACAAGATAGCCGAAAACATAAGAAAGCGATTCTCTGAGCTTGATTTTGAGGACTGCCCTCACCAGACTATAAGCCTGGGCACCGCAGAAGCCCTTGAAAATGAGACATCAGACAGCCTTTGCTCCAGAGTTGACCACGCACTTTATGACGCTAAAAACTCGGGCAGAAACAGGGTGTGCTCGGCAAAGGATATTCAGTAATAGAAATATATGAAAGCAGGAGCCGAAAACTCCTGCTTTTCCTTTGATTTACAGGCTTTGAAAGCAGTTCTGCATATTGACATTATTCGATTTTTTTGCTATAATAAAAAGTAATCATTAGTCACAGGATCGTCACAGTATTACGATGCAACACAGAATAAAAAAGGGGGGTCGGACGCAGACGGCGTCCGAAAAATATGAAGGAAGCTATTAAAAAGAAAAAGAATAAGCGCTTCGGAGCAGAGCATTGGGTAGTTATCGCCTGGCTCCTTGCCTTTTACGATGCTATCTCTGTTTCAGTATCGTATTTTTTTGCTCTTTGGATGAGGTTTGACTGCAAATACTCACAGATTCCCGAAAACTATCTGAACAACTGGATGAAGTTTACGCCTATATATATACTGATCGCACTGGCGGTGTTTGCTTATCTCAGGCTTTATAAGAGTCTCTGGAGATTTGCAAGCTATAGCGAGCTCGTAAGAACAGCTGCGGCCTGCTTTGTGACAGCGAACCTGCACGTTATAGGCATTTCGCTTATTTTCGGAAATATGCCCGTATCCTACTATATAGTAGGAGGGATAGTGCAGTTTTGTCTTGTCATCAGCATCAGGTTTGCCTACAGAATGGTGCTCCTGCTGAGAAAACGGCAGAAAACCGAGGGTGCTGTCACCCAGAACGTTATGCTCATAGGTGCAGGTGCGGCAGGCCGTATGATACTGCGTGACATTAATCGTTCTCAGGAGCTTAATGACAAGGTAAAATGCATTATTGATGACAACTCCAACAAGTGGAACCGCTATATTGACGGCACTCCTATCGTGGGCGGAAGAGAGTCTATCCTTGAAAATGTCGAGAGATACAAGATCCAGAAGATCTATATAGCTTTGCCCTCTGCCTCTGCTGAGGACAAGAGAGATATACTCAACATCTGCAAGGAAACAGGCTGTGAGCTTAAAAACCTGCCCGGTATGTATCAGCTTGTGGGCGGCGAGGTCACAGTTTCAAGCCTTAAAGACGTATCTATCGAGGATCTTCTTGGCAGAGAGCCTATCAAGGTAGATATGAATGAGGTGTACTCCTTTATCCACGGAAAGACTGTTCTTGTAACGGGCGGCGGCGGCTCGATAGGCTCCGAGCTTTGCAGACAGGTAGCAAAGCACCACCCGAAAAGGCTCATCATCTTCGATATTTACGAGAATAATGCCTACAGTATACAGCTTGAGCTCAGAGAAAAGCACCCCGAGCTTGACCTTGTGACACTTATCGGTTCGGTAAGAGATTCAAGGAAGATGTTCCAGGTGTTTGACTACTACAGACCTGATGTTGTTTACCATGCAGCAGCTCACAAGCACGTTCCCCTTATGGAGGACAGCCCCTGTGAGGCTATCAAGAACAACGCCATAGGTACATATAAGACCGCCTATGCGGCTATGCTTCACGGCTGTAAGCGTTTTGTGCTGATATCTACCGATAAGGCCGTAAACCCGACCAATATCATGGGTGCAAGCAAAAGGCTTTGCGAAATGATAATCCAGAGCTTTGATGCAAAGATCAAGGAGGGCAAGGCAGACGAGATTCCTCAGCTGTTTACCCACGAGATAAAAAACGAACGCAAGAAGCTTGATGTAGTCAAGAACAGAGAGCTATTCAAGAATATAAAGACAGAGTTCGTTGCACTGCGTTTTGGAAACGTGCTCGGCTCAAACGGAAGCGTTATCCCGATATTCAAAAAGCAGATAGAAAAGGGCGGACCTGTAACAGTTACCCACCCCGACATTATCCGCTACTTTATGACTATCCCCGAGGCTGTAAGCCTTGTACTGCTTGCAGGCACTTATGCCAAGGGCGGAGAGATCTTTGTGCTTGATATGGGCTCGCCCGTAAAGATAGACACACTTGCACGAAACCTTATCAGGCTCTCTGGATTTAAGCCCGATATAGATATCAAGATCGAATATACGGGACTTCGCCCGGGTGAAAAGCTTTACGAAGAAAAGCTTATGGCGGAGGAGGGCCTTAAAAAGACCGAGAATGAGAAGATACACATCGGCTGTCCGATACCGTTCGATACGAATGAATTTCTCGCTCAGCTTGATAACCTTATGGAGGCGGCTTACTCTAACCGCAAGGACATAAGAGACCTTGTAGCCGCACTGGTGAGCACCTATCATCAGGAGGGCGTAGAGGTAGTAAGCACCGAGACCTACAAGGAGCTTATGGACGAAGCACTTGCCTCGGATGAAGAAGACAACTAACAGATATCGGAGAGCGTTTCCGCAAAGGGAACGCTCTTTTTATCCGCCTGTCGGGGGCTTGAAAAATCAGAGGTATTGTGCTATACTAAAGTTTGATACAAAAACAGAACGGAGCACCCAAATGAATATTACGGAACATTTTGATATAGCCGTTATCGGTGCAGGCCATGCAGGCTGCGAGGCTGCCCTTGCGGCAGCACGTCTCGGTATGAAAACGGCTCTCTTTACTATCTCGCTTGACGCTGTCGCTAATATGCCCTGTAACCCCTCGATAGGCGGAACAGCCAAGGGACACCTCGTGCGTGAGATAGATGCCCTCGGCGGAGAAATGGGCAAGGCGGCTGACAAGACCCTTATCCAGAGCCGTATGCTCAATATGGGCAGAGGCCCTGCTGTACACAGTCTGAGAGCACAGATCGACCGTGTGAAATATCACTGCCTTATGAAGCAGACTATTGAAGCGACCGAAAATCTTTTCCTCAAACAGGCGGAAATAACGGAAATACTCTTTGACGATAATAAGAAGGTCACAGGCGTTAAAACCAAGCTGTCTACTCTTTATTCCTGTGATGCGGTCATAATCGCAAGCGGAACATACCTTGGAGGAACAGTCCACGTTGGTGAGACCTCATACCCCAGCGGTCCTGATTCTTCGCTCCCTGCCGAAGCCCTCACCGACTGCCTGAAAAACGCAGGCATGACGATAAGACGCTTCAAAACAGGCACACCTGCAAGAGTCCATAAGCGTTCAATAGATTTCGACAGGCTTGAGATCCAGCACGGAGATGAGAAGATAACACCCTTCTCCTTCTCCGATGACGTACCGCTTGAAAACAAGATCGACTGCTACGTTGCCTACACCAACGAAGAGACCCACAAGGTCATCAAGGACAACATTCACTTATCTCCTATCTATTCGGGGCGCATTCAGGCAATAGGCCCCAGATACTGCCCCTCGATAGAGGATAAGATAATGCGTTTTTCCGATAAGCCCAGACATCAGCTCTTTATTGAGCCGATGGGGCTCGACACCGACGAGTACTATCTGCAGGGAATGTCATCGTCGCTGCCTGAGTTTGTTCAGCTTGAATTTCTCCATACTATCAAGGGTCTGGAGCACGTTGAGATAATGCGTAATGCTTACGCCATCGAGTATGACTGCTGTGACCCGACAGAGCTTCTTGCTACCCTTGAATTCAAGGCGTTTTCGGGGCTTTACGGGGCAGGGCAATTTAACGGCACCTCGGGCTATGAGGAGGCCGCCGCACAGGGGCTTATTGCAGGCATAAATGCCGCATTGAAGCTCAAAGGTGAAGAGCCCCTTATCCTTGACCGTGCATCATCATATATCGGAACGCTGATTGATGACCTTGTAACAAAGGGCTGTCAGGACCCCTACAGAATGCTGACCTCACGAAGCGAGTACAGGCTTCTTCTCAGACAGGACAACGCTGATATAAGGCTTATGCCCGAGGGTCACAGAGTTGGGCTTATCTCCGATGAGAGATATGAGCGCCTGCAGGAAAAGGTAAGGCTCATAGATGCCGAGATAAAGCGTGTTTCAAAGGTGAATATCGCCCCCTCGGCAGAGCTCAATGCTTACCTTGAAGCTGTCGGTACTGACCCTATCGACAACGGCTATAAGCTATCCCAGCTTATCCGCAGACCTGCTGTCAGCTATGACGGCATCGCACCCTTTGACAAGGACAGACAGCCGCTGCCCGATGATGTCCGTGAGCAGGTGGAGCTGCAGATCAAGTATGAGGGCTACATAAAGATACAGCTGGAGCAGGTCGAGGCTATGAGAAGGCTTGAAAAGAAAAAGCTGCCTACCGATGTTGACTACACTAAAATCAAGGGCTTGCGGCTTGAAGCTGCCGAGAAGCTCAACAAAATAAAGCCGCTTTCTGTCGGACAGGCAGGGCGTATAAGCGGAGTAAACCCTGCCGATGTAAGCGTTCTGCTTGTATGGGCGGCAGGCGGAATGAAAGGAGAGTCCGATCAGTGACAGCCGACAGAGAATATTATGACAGGCTCTTTGAGGGGCTTTCCCTTGACGATGAAAAATATGAGCGACTGAGAGCCTATGAAAAGCTTCTCGTAGACTGGAACGAGAAAATCAACCTCACCGCCATAACCGAGCCCGATGAGGTCGCCTTAAAGCATTTTTATGACAGCGTTTATCCTTTCACTCTTGTTGATGTTCCGAAGGGTGCAAAGCTCATAGATGTAGGAACGGGAGCAGGCTTTCCGTCATGTCCTCTGAAAATATTCAGAGATGATATAAAGCTTACTCTTCTCGACAGTCTGAACAAGAGGATAACCTTTTTGGGGGCTTTGTCAGAGAGCCTTTCTCTCGGTGCGAGCTGTATTCATGGCAGAGCCGAGGAGCTGGGGCATAATACACAGTACCGTGATCAGTTTGACATAGCCTGTGCAAGGGCGGTGGCAAACCTCAGAGAGCTTTGCGAGTACTGCCTGCCGTTTGTAAAGGTCGGAGGAGTGTTCACGGCACTTAAAGGCTCAGCAGGAAGAGATGAGCTTAAAGAAGCTCAGAACGCAGTCAGGATCCTCGGTGCAGAGGTTGCACAGCTCAGCGATTATACCCTCCCGAACGGCGATGCACGCACCCTTATCGTTATGAAAAAAATAAGACCCTGCCCTGAAAAATATCCCCGAAATAAGGGTCAGATGAAAAAGAAACTGCTGTAAAAGCATCGTGTGATAGATATTTCAGCAAAAAAACACCTGTACGATGCTCCAAGGCATTAAAACGTTTTTGGCGGCA
>ONLC01000043.1 GCA_900318545.1 uncultured Eubacteriales bacterium | reverse complement strand
TATTAAGGCAATACCGCACAACTCCTGTGCATCAGATGCGACGTCCGGGTTTTCGTCAGATTGCCTAAATTCGACGCAGGCTTGCAAGCGAAGTTCACTCCGCTTAACGCAACGTCAAGGAGAATTTGGGTAATATGACGGATAAGCGGGTCGTCAAGCAGGCTTGACACGGCAGATGACGTGCAGAGGCGTTAGCCGTGGGTTGTGCGGTATTGCCTTAATCATCATCGCCGTTATCGTCAGTTTCATCCTGATCCGGAATAAACACAGAATTGAAATCGGGTTTGCCGTTTTCATCAAACTTGTCGATGAAGAAAAAGAAACCGCCCTTATTCCCCTTCGGCGACGATGCCTTTCGGAATGCCTTGAATGTCTTGCTGAGCTGTTTATCCAGTGCCGCATTGATATACTCGTTCACTGACATACCGGCAAAATCCGCCATTGACTTGATATAGCTTCTCTTTCCCTTCTCGACATATACCATGATCCTGTCATAATTCGCCTTCTTGGATTCATTTGCTCTCTCGGATGCGGTCTTTCTGCAATTCTCACAATGGCCGCTCCTGTTTCTTTTGCTCATATATTTTCTCCCGCAGATGCTGCAGGTAACTTCGTAAAGCTTATCGTTATCCATAACGGTTATATCTGTCCCTTCTGTCCTGATGCATATATTATAACACAAGTACTGGTATATGTCAAGAGGTTGATTGTGATTGTTTATAATATTATATCTTTGTTTAAGATGCGCGAAAGATGTAAAAACAAATTCACAGAAGATTTACACTTTCCCTTTATATATTTATATAACAAGTTATATATCTATAAATATATAAAGGGAAAGTCAAAACATTTAACAAAATGAAACCTGTTGACTTTTTGCCTGCGGGGTGGTATAGTAGGTACAGCGAAAGCGAACGAAACAGAAAGTACTGGTAAACTCTACTTACTGCAATGCTTCTGCAAATAACAGAAAAATGGAAAGGGGTTCGCACAATGGACGAAACAATAAAAAAGATCGATGAGCTGCGGGAACGCTCGAGCAGTCGGAACGAATTCGTTGAGAGCGAGGCTGTAATAGAGAAGGCGATATGCGAGGTAGCACTGATGCCTGTTGAGCATCTATATTATGACGCGATGTTCGATAACCGTAAAAGGATAGACCTGCTTCACGATCTGCTGCTGCTTGGAGATGTACGCTGCAGGGATATGAACGAGATCCTCCGTGAGGTGAAAAAGCTTCGGGATATGAAGGATGACCCCGATGACGATATTGCCTACGAGATGATAGATAAGGGTCTGTTCTGCTTTGATGAAGAGGATGAGTACGAGGCTTCGGTCGGAGCAGGGGAAATGTTCAGACGTGAGTGTTTATCAGCCTATACGGAGATCATGCAGCGCCTTTCGGATATATGTATGGGCTGGTGCATACACGGAATAAGAAGAAAAGGGGAGAGTCATTGATGAAAATGAATATATCAACTGTCAGCCCTGAGCACATACGCTGCCAAACGGCACAGCAGCTGCTCATGCAGACACCTGTGAGATTATATTTTAAGGCTGTACGGAAGCTTGTTCCCGAGGCTGAAAAAGACGTTATGAAAATGTGGGAGGAGCTGGAGAAGCTGCTGCCGCACATAACCTTGAGGCTGAACTACTCCTTCGACCCCGAGACCGATGCCGATACCACAGATATTACAGTCGGGGAGCTGCTTCTGGTTGTCAACTCAATGCTCGACCGCAAAACCGAGACCGAGCCTGAAAACTGCTTTGAGGAACTGGCAGATTATCTTGAGGAATACGGTGAGTTTATGTTCGAGTGCATTTTTATGATGCTCGGAATGGTCGGAGACAAGCTAAAATCTGAAAAGGGGGAGTCACTATGACTTTAAGTGAGCTGAAACAAAAAGAAAGCAAAAGCACTGTAACTGATGAGAAGCTTATTGCGAAGGCTGTAACAGAGTTTGTGAACCTGCCGCTGGAAAAACTCTATAACAGCTCTATTATATCAGGCAAGCCGGGCAAGTACAGTGAAAAGGGTGAGAAAATGGTGTACGGCTGTCTGAGAATGATAAGAAACAATCTTGCAATTGAATTCGATGAGAACGAAACTGCGTATGATCTTGTAAAGCGGTTCGCAGACTACAGAAGCAAGTGCGATCCTCACACCGAAGAACAACGTTTTTACGGCGACTACTGCGGTGCACTTACACCACTCAGTCTGCTTTATAAGGGCTTTGCAGACAATCCAAATGAACAGCGAAGGGAGGAAGGTAAATGAACCTCACAAGAAGAGATAACAGTCAGGTCTGCCAGAGCATTCTCTATAACACAGAGCTGAGAACCTACTACTCGGTGCTCAGAAAGCTGTGCAGAGATGAGGACGCCAAGCTTCGCCTTGACAGCTGTGCCAGAAATATGAAACGCTATGTCACGATAACCAAGGATCTGAGCTTCTCGGCGTTAAAGGCAGATGCTGTTGTGATAGAAAAACTCACAGTAGGGCAGCTGCTGGCGGCAGCATTCAACTGCCTTACACGCAAAGGCGTAAAAATGAGGTCGGAAGAGCTCGACAAGCACATGGATATGGTCGCTGACACGATACTTACGGGTGTACTCTTCGTGCCTGTTACCTGCCTCAGAACTGACCTGTACAGAAGCTATATCGAAACCGATGATAACAGTCCTCAGGACTGGTCATATATAAGCTAGAACCGAAACGAAAAGGAGTAACAACTATGAAAACAACAATGACAGACAACAAGACCACAATGAACGCAGAGAGCGTAATGACCAAGCAGATCATCGATATGATGACCTCGGTGATCAGGCAGGGTCCCAGAGGCTATCAGGCACTTTACAGCCCTGATGTTCTCTTTACGAACAATCGCCTTATCTACATAAAGGGCAGTGTTGACAGCGACCTCTCTGAGGAGATCATTCAGAAGCTCCTGCTCCTCGACCTTGAAAGCCACGAGAAGATAACCATCTTCATCGACTCGCCCGGAGGCGTTGTTGACTCAGGCTACGCTATATTTGACGTTATCAGAAACGTCATTCAGTCGCCTGTAACGACCGTCTGCACGGGAATAGCCGCCAGCATGGCGTTCATAATCTATCTTGCAGGCGATGAGCGTCTGATGCTAAGGCACAGCCGTCTGATGCTCCACGACCCTAGCATGGGCGGAGGGAACCTCGCAGGAGTAAAGCCCTTAGAGCTTAAAACAGATATCCTTGAAAAGCTCTTCGCAGTCCGTCAGCAGATAGGCGAGACTATTTCCGAACGCTCGGGAATGCCTATCGACGATGTGTTCGTTCTCACCGAGAAGGACACCTACCTCAATGCCGAGGAAAGCCTTGAAAAGGGCTTTGCCACAAAGATAATAAACTCGTTTGAGGACATTACCTTCCCTCAGACTAACGAGCTCTAAGACAATCAGAAAGGACAATCGCTATGAAGACAGTAAAAAACGTAAAAAATCCCAACAATCAGACCCCCGGCTACAGATATTTCGCTCCGGACGTAGCCGCCAGCAACGATATCTATGTGACACAGACAAACAATAACGACCTCATCATCGGCGGCTCGGGCTTCGGCAAGACCACTCTTGTGAACGCCAATCTCAGAAGCACTGAGGAAAGCTTCGTCTGCACCGATGTAAAGGGCTCCCTCTACAAGAGGAACAAGGCTCAGCTTGAAGCCAGAGGCTACAAAACCTATAAGATCAGCTTCACCGACCCCGACAGCGGAGAGGGCTACGACCCCCTGTCCTACATAAGGTACACTGTTGATGAGGACGGTAAACGCATCTATAATCAGACTGATATCTTTGCTCTGGCAGAGCTTCTTTCTCCCGAGGGTAAAAGCCGTGAACCATTTTGGGAAAGGGCTACGCAGAATGTTATAGTAATGCTTATATCGTTTGTCCTCGAGGATTTTCCCGAGGAAGAGCGTAATATGGCTACCGTTGAAGATGTGTTCGATCTCATCGGTGATGTTGAAAAGACCAGGTCGGTAAAATTCCTTGACGAATTCTGCTTCATGCACCCTGATTCACTCACTGACAGAGCTTATCAGAAGTGCAAGAAATTCTTCGGTGCAGACCGCACATGGTCCTGCATTTCGGGAATGGTCGGGGCAAGCTTCTCGAAATTCGGCAGCCGTGAGATACGCTCAATGCTGCAGCGTAAGCGTGAATTTGCCTTCGAGGATCTCGGCAGGGAAAAGATAGCCCTCTTCATCGAGGTTTCGGACCTTGACCGCTGCTTCGATGTGATAATAAACATACTCTACAGCGACCTGCTCATGAGCCTGTGCAGATACGCAGACAAGCTTCCTGACGGCAGACTTCCTCAGCCTGTACGTTTCTGGTTCGATGACTATGCAAGCTCCTGCAACATAAGAAATATGGACCTTATCATTAGTACGGTGAGGTCAAGAAACATAAGTATAGAGCTGATACTCCAGAGCATCTCGCAGCTCAGAGCTGCCTACGGCGAGGATGCCTCAACAACTATCTGCTGCAACGTTTCACACATCTGCTATCTCGGCGGCTGTGACAACGATTCACGCACGATAAGCTACATTGCAGAGCGTGCAAGCATAGTCCCCGAAAAGGTATACGACCTTTCGAGAGATAAGCTTATGATAATCACGATGGGCAAGCGTGGAGTAAACGTAGCCGATAAGTTCGATCCTGCCGAGGTTGACAGCATTACGCCCGAGTCTGTTAGTGATAACAGCAAAACTGTATGAGAAAGTCCCGGGAGCATCCCGGGACAGAATCAGAGCTGATTTAACTAAAGCTTGTTGTTGGCGTCAGCCATGATTTCTCCTTTCACGAACAAAGGACTGCTTAAACCGCAGTCCTTTGCTTTCTTATTCGGACTCTTCGTCCGACTTATCTTCTTTTGTTTGTTTTGTTTCGTCAGGCTTGTCCTCAGATTTCTTCGGCTCCTCATCATTGTCGGAGTCACCGTATGGTGTGTTCTTTTTCGATTCGAGATTTACCTCGTTTACCTCATCATTCGAGGGTATAACGATCTTTTCGAGCTCCTCCGCCGTAAGAGGCTTTCTCTTATCCGGCTTTTTGTAGAGGTGCTCTATATCCGCCATATAGTATTCCGTAGCGGTAGGGAGCTTTTTCTTTTTAAGTCTGCCCTCAACAAATTCTCTTGTGAAGCTGTAGATAAGTGCAAAAGTCGGAACTGCGATGACCATTCCCGGGAAGCCCCACAATCCTCCGAAGAAGAGAATGGATACAAGTACCCAGAAGCCCGGCAGACCTGTCGAATCACCGAGTATCTTAGGTCCCAGAATGTTTCCGTCAAACTGCTGGAGAATGATTATGAATATCAGCAGAATGACAGCTCTTTTCGGGCTGACAAGCAGCATAAACAGCGTTGAGGGAACAGCACCGATTATAGGTCCGAAGAATGGGATAATGTTCGTAACACCGATGATAACGCTTATCATAATGTTGTACGGCATATTCATAAGTGTCAGGCATACAAAGCAGATACAGCCGATTATCGTTGAGTCGATTATCTTTCCTACCAGAAAGCCCGAGAAAACTCTGTTCGTTTTTGAAGCGAAGCTCATTATTCTTTCACAGGTTGTTTTCTTGGTTACGGAGATAACAAGCTTTTTGAGCTGTGCCAGAAATTTCTCTTTTCCGAAGAGCAGATAGATCGATACAAAGAAGCCGATCACAAAGTCCTTGATGAAGGTTACAACACCCATAGCACCCGATAGGATATCCTCTATCATAGGCTCAAGCTTGTCATAAAGGGAGCTGAAGTCAGATGTCAGCTCCTTTACCTTTTCGGTAATGAAGCGTTCAGCCTTAGGATAACCCTTGAACAGCTTATGAGCCCAGCGCTGAAGCTTTTCTGTTATCTCGCCCCAGTTGCCGAAAAGCTCCTTTACGGAGTTTAAGACCTCAGGTACAACTATCCAGATAAGCAGGGCGATAACTCCTAAGAATATGATCGCAGATACCGTGATCGAGATCGTTCGCAGGACAGTCTGTCCGCCCTCTTTTTTGTAGATGTGCTTTCGTACCAGCTTTTCAAAGTTCACCATCAGCGGGTTCATAAGAAAGGCTATAACAAAGCCCCACAGAACCGATGACAGTGCAGCAATTATCGATGAAACAGCACTTGTCAGAACGTTGAACTTCATAAACCCTATTATCAGCAGCACATTAACTGCGATAACACAAGCGGCATAAACCGCTATCGTAGTATATTTGCGGTTACCTCTTATTTTCATAGGCATACCCCTTTTGCATTATTATTTGTACTTATGTGTACGATTAAACGTACTTACAATTATTATACTACATATTTTCCGAGATTGCAACTTTTTTTGGAAATTATATTACCAAAACCTCGGTGTTTATCAAAAATTCATTCAGAGTTTACGGGCAGTTCATAAAAATGCCTAGTGAAGCACTTGACAAATCGAAAAAAACGGAATATAATATACGAGAACTTAATATTTGAAATCCGATGAGCAAAAGTAAGTAGCTTCGTGGGATGTTTTCAGAGAGTGTGCGGCAGCTGTGAGCACATAGCGGAGAACGAAGTGAATGGATTTGTGAGGAGCGGTGTGAAAGGGCGAAAGCCTTAGTATCATTAGCCGAGTTTCCTGCGTTAGTGGACAGGATATTGATTTTCCTTCGGGAAATGCGTATCTGTGAGCCGACAGGTATCTGTCGGGAATTTGGGTGGCACCACGGTCTATCGTCCCATACTGTAAGTACAGTTTGGAATGATGGGCTTTTTTTATTGTTCTTACCAGGGAGGTAATTATTATGTTGTATCCGCAGATCGATGACGTTAAGAAGCTGTTTGAGGACTATGAAACAGTACCCGTTTTCTATGAGCTTCTTATGGACGCTTTCACACCTATAAGGCTTTTCAACTGCCTTCATGATGTGTATGATGACTGCTTCATTCTGGAGTCAGTTGATAACAAGGATAAGTGGGGTCGTTATTCCTACGTAGGTATTGACCCTGCCGAAGAGTATATTATCAGAAACAAGATCATCACTGTGAAAAGAAAGGGTCAGCCCGATGAAACAGTCAAGGCTGACGACCCGATAAAGTACCTCACCGAGGTGGCAGAGTCACATCGTTCGCCGAGGTTCAACAGCTATCCTAAGCTTACGGGCGGACTTATGGGCTTCTTCGCTTACGATATGATAAGAAGCTATGAGAAAACTCTGGTTGATCCGCCGAAGGACGATCTGAATCTTCCCGATGCCGATCTTCACCTGTTTGAGAAGCTGGTAGCTTACGATCACCTCTCGAACAAGGCGGTAATAATCCAGAACATTAACAAGACCGATGATCTTGAAGCCAAGTACGCAGAGTGCGAAAAAACAGCTCAGGAGATAACCTCAGCACTCAGCAGGCACACCCCAGAGCTCAAAGCCGCAAAAAGGCTTGACACTCACATTGAAGTGACCTCGAACATCACTAAGGAGCAGTACATTGAGAATGTGAAGAAGGCCAAGGAGTATATCCGTGAGGGCGAGATCTTTCAGGTAGTGCCCTCGCAGAGGTTTGAAATAGCTGATCCTCCCGAGAGCTTTGATGTTTACAGAATGCTCCGTTCAACAAACCCCTCGCCGTATCTGTTCTATTTCAAGCATAACGATTACGCAGTGGCAGGCTCATCGCCCGAAATGCTTGTAAGCGTTGAACACGGCACAGCGATAACAAGACCTATCGCAGGCACTATCAAAAGGGGAATGACCCACGATGAGGATATAAGCAACGAGCAGAAGCTCCTTAACGACCCGAAGGAAAGAGCCGAGCATACAATGCTTGTTGACCTCGGCAGGAACGATATCGGTAAAGTATCAGAGTTCGGCAGCGTTGAGGTTACTGACTTTATGATAGTAGAGAAGTACTCAAAGGTAATGCACCTTGTATCCAATGTAAAGGGCAAGCTCAGAGAGGATAAGACCCCTCTCGACGCACTTATGGCAGTGCTGCCTGCGGGAACTCTCTCGGGAGCACCTAAGGTAAGGGCTATGGAGATAATCGATGAGCTCGAGACTACAAAGAGAGGTCTTTACGGCGGAACGGTCGGCTATATCGCATTTGACGGCTCGCTCGATATGTGTATAGCGATAAGGACGGTGCTGTTCAAAAACGGCAGGGCTTATGTTCAGGCAGGCGGCGGAGTGGTAGCTGACTCCGACCCCGAGGCTGAGTATGAGGAATCCTGCAATAAGGCTATGGCGGTAATAAATGCCGTCAGGGAAGCAAGCAAGCTTAGTTAATATTTATGGTGATGAATGCGCATAGTCACCAAAGTAAAAAGATATAAAAGGAGAAATTGTCATGGCAAAAGAAATCATTTTAACAGGCGACAGACCAACAGGAGCACTTCACTTAGGACACTATGTAGGGTCGCTCAGAAAGAGAGTAGAGCTTCAGAACACAGGCAAGTACGATACCTTCGTAATGATAGCCGACCTTCAGGCTCTTACCGACAACGCAGACAACCCCGAGAAGATCAGACAGAACATCTTAAACGTTATGCTCGACTACTTAGCAGTAGGTCTCACACCCGAGAAAACTACCTTTTTAGTTCAGTCGCATATACCTGCTCTGTATGAGCTTCCTATGTATTACTCAAACCTCGTTACGATGTCAAGGCTCGAAAGAAACCCCACGATCAAAAACGAGATCAAAATGAGAGATTTTGAGAGAAGCATTCCCGTAGGCTTTATGACCTACCCGATCAGTCAGGCTGCTGACATTACAGCCTTCAAGGCAAAGTACGTTCCGGTAGGTGAGGATCAGCTTCCTATGCTTGAGCAGGCAAGAGAGATCGTAAACTCCTTTAACAGGATCTATAACTGCGATATTCTTGTTGAGCCGCAGGCAGTCCTCCCCGATAACGCAAGCTGCAACAGGCTTGTCGGCACAGACGGAAACACCAAAATGAGCAAGTCTCTCGGCAACTGCATTTACCTTAAAGATGACGAGAAAACGCTCAAAACAAAGATAATGTCAATGTTCACCGACCCGACCCACATAAACGTAAGTGACCCCGGACACACAGAGGGCAACCCAGTGTTCATCTATCTTGAAGCCTTCTCTAAGGAAGAGGACTTCGCAGAGTTCCTGCCTGAGTACAAGAACCTTGACGAGATGAAGGAGCATTACGAAAAGGGCGGTCTCGGAGACATGAAGTGCAAGAAGTTCCTCAACAGCGTAATGCAGCAGTTCCTGGCTCCTATCAGAACCAGAAGAGAGGAGTTCGAGAAGGACAAGGGAGAGCTTCTTAACATTCTCAGAAAAGGCACCGAGCACGCAATTGAGGTCTCAAACGAGACGGTTGCCGAGGTGCGCAACGCAATAGGCATTAATTACTTCAACGACAAGAGCTTCTTGGAGAGGTTCGTGAAGTAAAGGCGAATATCTTTTCCCCACAGGAGGGTGATTTTCATGATCTTACTGATAGACAATTATGACAGCTTTACCTATAATCTTTATCAGGCTATAGGAGTTCTGAACAGCGACATTAAGGTCGCAAGAAACGATGAGATTACAATAGAGGAGATCGAAGCTTTAAGCCCCGAGGCTATAGTTATTTCCCCGGGTCCGGGTTATCCGAAGAGCGCAGGAATTTCAGTTGATGTTGTAAAAACATTCAGCGGAAGAGTACCGATCTTAGGCGTGTGCCTGGGTCATCAGGCAATTGCCGAGGCATTCGGTGCTAAGATCACTCACGCTAAAAAGCAGCTTCACGGCAAGCAGACTGATATAACACTCAATACTGCAAACCCGTTGTTCAGCGGACTTCCGCAGACCATAAAGGCTGCAAGGTATCATTCACTTATTGTGGACAGCACCTCGCTGCCGCCTGTTCTCTCGGTCATAGCTACCGATGATGAAGCTCAGATTATGGCAATAAGACACAGAGATCACCCCACCTACGGAGTTCAGTTTCACCCCGAGTCGATACTGACGAAGGAATTTGGCTCGGTGATTATCGAGAATTTCTTAAATGATGTAGCAGGCATTAAGACCGCAAAGAGCAGAGCAGCATCTATGCCTGTAAGCGAAAGAGTAGAGCTAAAGCCCTACATCAAGATAGTATCTGACGGCAAATCTCTCACAGAGGACGAGGCCTGCAAGGCTATGGATATCATCATGTCTGACAGGGCTACAGATGCTCAGATAGCATCGCTTCTGACTGCTATGAGAATGAAGGGCGAAACGATAGAGGAGATCACAGGCTTTGCAAGAGTAATGCGTGATAAAATGGCAAAGGTAAATGTTTCCGATGTGCTTGACATTGTCGGCACAGGCGGAGATCTTGCAAACAGCTTCAATATCTCGACAACATCATCATTCGTTATCGCAGCGGCAGGTCAGAAGGTTGCCAAGCACGGCAACAGAAGCGTGTCCTCCAAGAGCGGCGCAGCAGATGTGCTTGAAGCACTCGGAGTGAAGATACAGTCAACTCACGAGCAGGCAGAGGCGGCAGTGAACAATATCGGAATATCGTTTCTGTTTGCACAGTCATATCACAGTGCTATGCGCTTTGTGGGCCCTACCAGAGGTCAGATAGGTGTACGCACAGTGTTCAATATCTTAGGACCTCTTGCCAATCCTGCAAAGGCCGACTATATGATACTCGGAGCCTACGACAAGGAGCTCCTTGAGCCAATGGCAAAGGTGCTTATGAACCTCGGTATCAAGAGAGCACTTCTCGTTTACGGAAATGACAGGCTTGATGAGATCTCAATTTCAGATGCTACAACCATCTGTGAGGTAAACGGCGGAAAGCTCATAAAGTACGAAATAAAGCCCGAGGACTTTGGCATGAGAAGAGCAAGGCTTGCAGATATAGTGGGCGGCTCTGCAATGGACAATGCTCAGATAACGCTTAATATCTTAAAGTGCATTGATAAGGGTCCTAAGAGGGACATTGTTCTTCTCAATTCAGGCTGTGCTCTATATGTATGCGGCAAGGCTGAGACTATCGAAGAGGGCATAGACATCGCAAGAGAAGCCCTCGACAGCGGCAGAGCACTCAGCAAGCTTAATGAGCTTATAGAGTACACCAACAGGAGTGCTGAAAAATGATACTCGATCAGATATGCGAAAAAAGGCTGGAACAGCTGGAGCGTGAAAAACGCAGACTAAGCCTTGCAGACGTCAGGTTGATGTGCGGTGAGGCTGAATACAAAACCGTAAGCTTTTCAAAGGCTCTTCGGCAGGATACTCTGTCTGCAATCTGCGAGGTCAAAAAGGCATCGCCCTCAAAGGGACTTATAAGACCCGACTTTGACCCTCCTGCAATTGCAGGGGAGTACGAACAAAGCGGAGCAAATGCGATCTCCTGTCTGACAGAGGAGCATTACTTTCAGGGCTCTTCCGAATATCTTAAACAGATACGTCAGACCGTCCGTATACCGATACTTCGCAAGGACTTCATCATAGATGAGTATTCCATTTATGAAGCCAGAGTGATAGGTGCAGA
>ONLC01000002.1 GCA_900318545.1 uncultured Eubacteriales bacterium | reverse complement strand
GGAAGGCTCTTCTTGGTAACTACAGTCGTCACCTGTACGTGCTCAAAGCCGCCCTTCATAAGCTCCTGTATGCCCTTAACAGCCCGTGCATAGCCGTCGAGAGTGCGGCGAAAGGCATTGTGTGTTTCCTCAACACCGTCAATGCTGACGGAGATAGTTCCCATGCCCGTTTCCTGAAGCTTCCTTACCGTATCGGCATCTATCAGGGTGGCATTGCTTGTCATACCCCATTTGAAGCCAAGCTTGTGAGCATGAGCCATAATGTCAAAGAACTCACGTCTGAGAAGCGGCTCTCCGCCTGTGATACAGAGCATTGGCTTCGGGTCAAAGTCACGGGCGATCTTGTCAAGGAAGCCGTAGTAGATCTCTACAGGCATTTCCTCGCTTTTCACATCTCCGCAGCGGCTGCCGCAGTGCAGACAGTTCTCGTTGCACCTGAGTGTGAGCTCTAAAAAGAGCCTTCTTAGCTTCGGCTTATGTCTTAGCTCCTGCCTGTACTCATACAGCTCCCTTTTGAGCTTATCAGACCTTTCATTTACCATAGCCCTATTCCTCTTCGGTTTCGATACCGAACATTTCGGGAGGCCCGTAAACTGCGGCATTCATATTGTCATCGGGATCAAACTCCTCAGTGACCTCAGGCTCCTCGGGCTCTGTATTGAACATCTCGGGAGGTCCGTATACATCAGCATTCTGATTGTCGGAGGGGTCAAACTTTTCGGTCTGCTCAGGCTGAGTTGTGGTTACAGTACTCTTCTCGGGCACAATAGCGGAGCTGTTCGGGGGCGGACCGTAAACGCAGGCATTCAAATTTGCTGCCGCAGAAAATATAGTACCTGCAAGCAGTCCCTTTTTAAGCTTTTTGAACATAAAGACTCTCCTTTCCGCACTTTTGATTTAACTTATTATAGCACAATCTTATAATAATTGCAATAGGAAGTTTTTATCCTTCTGCTCCTCCCCAAAAAGCAGAATATAGACAAATTGTTAAAAAAAAGTCAGCCCCTTGAAATCGGTAGGGAATTGTAGTATAATAATCTTGTCAGAAATTTATAAACTGGAGGTTTTTAATATGTTAGTATCTGCTAAGGAAATGATGGTCAAGGCTCGTGAGGGCAAGTATGCTGTTGGTCAGTTCAACATCAACAATCTTGAGTGGACAAAGGCTATACTGCTTACTGCTGAGGAGCAGAAGTCACCTGTTATCCTCGGTGTATCTGAGGGCGCAGGCAAGTATATGTGCGGCTTTGAGACTGTAGCTGCTATGGTTAAGGCTATGGACAAGTCTCTCGGTATCACAGTACCTGTAGCTCTTCACCTCGACCACGGTACTTATGAGGGCTGCTACAAGTGCATCAAGGCCGGCTTCTCTTCTATCATGTTTGACGGTTCTTCACTTCCTTTTGATGAGAACCTTGCAAAGACTACTGAGCTCGTACACGTTGCTGAGCAGCTTGGTCTTTCTATCGAGGCCGAGGTTGGTTCTATCGGCGGCGAGGAAGACGGCGTAGTTGGTATGGGTGAGTGTGCTGACCCCGCAGAGTGCAAGACTATCGCTGATCTGGGCGTTACAATGCTCGCAGCAGGAATCGGAAACATTCACGGTGTATATCCTGAGAACTGGCAGGGCCTTTCGTTCGAGACTCTCGAGAAGATCACTGAGGCAGTAGGCGATATGCCTCTCGTACTGCACGGCGGTACAGGTATCCCTGATGAGATGGTTAAGAAAGCTATCAGCATGGGCGTTGCAAAGGTAAACGTTAATACTGAGTGCCAGCTCGTATTCAGAGATGCTACAAGAGCTTACGTTGAGGCTGGCAAGGATCAGCAGGGCAAGGGCTTTGACCCAAGAAAGCTCCTCGCACCCGGCTTTGAGGCTATCAAGGCAAAGGTTGCTGAGAAGATGGAGATGTTCGGCTCTGTTGGCAAGGCTTGACCGTTCGGCAAAGAGATCGCAAAAATTCAGAATATGGAGTCCACGTTCTTATGAGCGTGGACTTTCCTGTTGTATTTTAGTCAGGCAGGTGCTGTAATGGATATAAAACGAATGGCAAAGATCGGAGTTATGACCGCTCTTTATGTTGCTGCAACACTGGCGTGCTCATCGCTGGCTTACGGACAGGTGCAGTTTCGTGTATCGGAGCTGCTTATGCTGTTATGCTTTCTGAACAAGGACTATATCATATCAATGACGCTGGGCTGCGTACTTGTGAACCTGTTCAGTCCTCTCGGACTGGTAGACGTAGTATTCGGCACCTGTGCAACGCTTATTGCCGCACTGCTGATATACCACACAAGAAAGAAGCTGGGGCTTGCAGTGGTGTCGCTGTTCCCTGTTATATCAAACGGAATAATTGTAGGGGCTGAGCTTACATACCTGTTCCAAGAGGCTCCGTTCTATGTCAATGCAGGCTTTGTTGCACTTGGTGAATTCGTTTGCGTAACTATCCTCGGGGTTACTGTTATGAGGGTGCTTATGAAAAACAAAGCCTTTATGAAGCTTATCGGTGAGGAAGAGCACACGGACAGGCTGTTCTGAGAAGCAATCATAAATGAAAAGACACTTTTGCTGTGCTTTGCAAAAGTGTCTTGTTTTTTATTCAATGACCGGCTGATCGGGTACTGTCGGCTCAACAGGGACTACAGGGTCTGAGGGGACTGCAGGGTCAACAGGATCAACAGGCACCGCAGGATCAATCGCTGTATCGTCAGTAACTACAGGCTGTTCCGAAACCGTAGGCGAGGTCTCGGTTATAACAGGTGCGACCGTTTCCATAGTAGTTGTTGTTTCCTCGGTGGTCTCCTCGGTAGTTGTCCAGGTCTGCCATGTGGTAGTGGTTGTTGTGGTGGTAGTGGTCGTGGTAGTGACTACAGGCTCAACTATCTCACCAAGCTGTATAACTCCCCACATTCCGCCTGAACGCACCCACGCTCTTCCGTTGTGGACAGGTCTTGCCTGCTCGAACTCTCCCGGAGTTACCACGCACTCACCGTCTAAGTTATAGTATCCGTAGAACGAATCTACCAGCACGGGTACAAAGTCTGCCGAGAAGAGATAGGGGTGTGACTTATCTATATCATCTATAAGAGTTCCGCTGTAAGCATTGAGGTCTGCTCCGCACTTGAAGTCTACAAGCACCTTTCCGTCAGAGCCTACATAGCCCCACTTGCCGTCGGTATCGCAGAAGGCTATAGCCGTCTTTCCTGAGCCCTTGAAGGCAGGTGCGTAATAGTCCTTGTATTTAAGCTCGGTCACAAGCTCGTCTTTCTTGGCAAGGCCGTAAAGGCTGTCCTCCTTCGGGGTGATCTCGTAGCTGTCACCGCCTGCACTTTCAATATCTGCCTGCCCGACTACCACAGTTTTCTTTCCCGTGTACTTGCTGCCGTAGTCATCATCGGCATACTTAACATAGACCTGCTTCTCTTCCTCGTTCCAGTAATACGAGGGCGTTTTATCCTTATGGTCGCTTACATAATCAACTGTCTGATGTGAGCTGTCTATCGTGCAGTAATCATAATACTCGTTGCCATAGTCGTCCTTCTTTATACTGTAAAGGACGATCTCTCCGCACCAGCAGGTGTAAAAGTCATCATACTCAGGCTGGACAATAATGTTTGCACCGTAATCAATAAGTCCGTACTTTCCGTCTCTTCTGATAACGGAATAGTTCTCGGCCATTGTGCTCTGCTCATTGTCAGGGTCTACCTGACTGGCATCAAAGGTAATGATGTTGTCAGCATCTATCGAGGGCTTTATAAGCCAGCTGTAGGCCTGCTCTTTTGTAGTATTGTCAGCCGTGTAGCTGTAGCCCGACATTGTGTTGTCCTCTGCCTTTTTCTTAGAGAACGGATTGTCACAGCCTGCAAGCAAAGTAGCTGCTACAGCGGCTGCCGTTACAGAACATAAGATCCTGTTCATAGATATCCTCCAAATGTGTTTTGTCTCTTTTCTTTTTTCTTTCTCTTTAACCGCAGATGCAGTTTTCATACACAGTTATTATATACTATTCGCAGATTTCTGTCAATAGCACAAGCGACAAAATATCCGAAACATCACTAAGTTTTTTAGTAGGACTTTATTCACTGCATACTTTACAATCTCGGAAAAATCGGTTATAATAGTATCAGGGACATTGTCCGAATAGAAAGGTTGATAATATGAGTGAAGAAAGAATACCAAAGAGAAGCGAAGTACCCGAGGAGTACAAGTGGGCACTCGAGGATATTTATGAAAGCGATGAAAAATGGACCGAGGATCTTGAAAAGCTGAAGACCTTCCCCGAGAAATTTGAGTCATACAAGGGAAGGATCAGTACCGACCCTGCGGCTCTGCTTGAATTTGAAAGGCTAAACGATGAGCTCAGCGTTCTTGCGGACAGCCTTGCGAACTATGCTCAGCGACGCTCCGACGAGGACACTGCAAATCCTTACTATCAGGAGCTGCTCGGTCAGCTTATGAGCGTTTACACCGAGATTAATTCTGCATCCAGCTATGCGACTCCCGAGCTTGTTTCGGTCGATGATGAGACCTTTGAGGGCTTTTACAAGGCTGAGCCCGAGCTTGAGCTTTACAGGCTGAACTTTGACAGAATGAGAAAGCAGAAGGCTCATATCCTCTCGGAGGGGGAGGAGCGTATACTGGCACTTTCGGGAGAGCTTGGAAGAACCCCCGAGAATATATTCTCGATGTTTTCCGATGCCGACCTTCGCTACCCTGATGCTGAGGACAAGGACGGTGTTAAGCATCAGGTAACTGACGGAAGCTATGTGCCGCTTATGAAGTCTCAGGACAGGGTGCTCAGAAAGAACGCCTTTGAGGCTATGTACCACACCTATGACAAGTTCAAAAACACTGTTGCGGCTACTCTGGGGGCACAGTCGAAGGCTGTGAATTTCTACTCCAAGGCAAGACATTATGACAGTGCCCTGCAGGCATCTCTCGACAATAACGAGATTCCGACCGAGGTATACACCAATCTGATAGAGGCTGTACACAAGAATATGCAGTATATGTATGACTATGTAGAGCTCAGGAAGGAGCTTCTCGGTGTTGACGAGCTGCACTTCTATGACCTGTATGTGCCTGTGGTTTCAGACGTTGATATGAAGATCACCTTTGAAGAGGCTAAGGAGACTGTCCTTAAAGCACTTGCACCTATGGGCGAGGACTATCTTAAAATTATCCGTGAGGGCTTTGAAAACCGCTGGATAGATGTTTATGAAAACGAGGGCAAGGCAAGCGGTGCATACTCGGCAGGTGCGAGGGTACACCCTTATGTGCTTCTCAACCACAAGAACACACTCAACTGTATGTTCACACTCATTCACGAGATGGGTCACTCGGTACATTCGTATCTGTCAAACAAGACTCAGCCTGTGTGCTATGCTGACTACTCTATTTTTGTTGCCGAGGTCGCATCTACCTGCAATGAGGCTCTGCTTATGCAGTATCTTCTGAAAAATACTGATGATAAGAAAGAAAAGGCATACCTTATAAACTATTTCTTAGAGCAGTTCAGAACCACCCTTTACAGACAGACAATGTTTGCGGAGTTTGAGCTCAGAATAAATGAGATGACCGCAAACGGTGAGGCTCTTACTGCCGAGAATATGAGCGAGATTTACGGAGAGCTCAACAAGCTTTACTTCGGTGACGGCATAGTGCTTGATGACGAGATAAAGCTTGAATGGGCAAGAATTCCGCACTTCTACTATGACTTCTACGTTTATCAGTACGCAACAGGCTACAGTGCAGCAATAGCACTCTCTCAGCGTATACTCAACGAGGGCGAAAGAGCAGTAAAGGATTATATAGGCTTTTTGTCGGGCGGCTGCTCAAAAGATCCGATATCTCTGCTCAGAGGTGCAGGTGTTGACATGGCGACCACAAAGCCTATCGAGGACGCACTGAAGCTCTTCGGTGAGCTGACAGAGCAGATGAGAGAAATAATGAAATAAGAAAGTGAACTCAGACCAATGACAGGCTTCAAAGCAGGAACACAAAGGCTTACGGCAGGGCGTGCTGTCGGGGATATTTTTACAGGAGTCATAATAGCGCTTGTGTCAATACCGATCTCTATGGGCTATTCGCAGATCGCAGGGCTGCCTGCGGTCTACGGTCTGTATGGGTCTGTGCTTCCTATTCTTATTTTTGCACTGTTATCAAGCTCTCCGCAGTTTATTTTCGGAATTGATGCCGCACCCTGTGCTCTTGTGGGGGCTTTCCTGACTGAATCGGGAATTGCTCTCGGCTCTGATGAGGCTATTAAAACTGTTCCTCTTATCACGTTCTGTACGGCACTGTGCCTGCTGCTTTTCTACATATTCAGAGCCGACAGGCTTATAAACTATGTTTCTACCCCTGTTATGGGCGGCTTTATAACAGGCATTTCCTCGACTATTATTCTTATGCAGATACCAAAGCTCTACGGTGCCGATGCAGGCACAGGCGAGCTTATTGAGCTTATCTCCCACATAGCAAAAACTGTTGGTGATACAAACCTTATCTCAGTCGCTTTGGGGACAGGTGCTCTGGTGCTGCTTGTTGCGTCAAGAAAGATAGTCCCGAAGCTGCCGATGTCCATAATCGTTATGGTCGGAGGGGTGCTGCTCTCAAAGTATGCAGGGCTCTCAGATAAGGGTGTAAGAATGCTTGGCACTGTGAAAAAGGGACTGCCCAGCTTCATTATCCCCGATTTTTCGGATATAGATGTCTCGATGATACTGAGAGTGAGCCTGACAGTAGCTCTCGTGATTATGACAGAGACACTTTTAGCATCGAACAGTACTGCCTCAAAGGGCGGATACAAGCTGGACACAAGGCGTGAGATACTTACCTACTCTCTTGCGAATTTCTCATCAGCCTTTACAGGCTCAACACCTGCAAACGGCAGCGTTTCAAGAACATCTATGAATTTGCAGTTCGGCGGAAGGACTAAGCTTGTATCATATACGGCTTCGGCTGTTATGGTAGTGATACTTCTGTTTTTCACGGGCTTTATAAAGCTTATGCCTGTGCCTGTACTGACAGCTATCGTTATTTCGGCTCTTATCTCAACACTTGAATTCGACCTTGCACACAAGCTTTTCAAAACCGACAGGAAAGAGCTTTTAAGCTTTATTGGAGCTTTCCTCGGAGTGCTGGTGCTGGGTACTGTTTACGGTGTTATCATCGGTGTTATACTCTCGTTTGCAGAGGTCATCTCAAAGACCACGAACCCGAAAAGGTCTTTCCTCGGAATTATTCCGGGGCACGAGGGCTTTCACAGCTTAGAACGAAACAGCGATGCTATCCCCCTTAAAAATGCAGTTATTTACCGCTTTTCGAGCAACCTGTACTTTGCGAATGTGAAGATGTTCACCTCTGAGATAACAAGCAGCCTGAGCTCTGAGACAAGGGCTGTCATAGTTGATGCAGGTGCTATCTGCTCTATCGATATGACCGCTGCAGAGGAGGTCAAAACGCTAAGAAGAAAGCTCTCGGAGCAGGGCATCGACCTTTACTTTACCTGCCATATTGCAGAGCTTAATGACAGGTTCAGAATGTTCGGGCTTACAGATATGATAGAAAAGGGTCACTGCCGCCAGACTATTGCGGCTGCACTCGATGATGCAGGACTTGGTCACGGAGAGTATGCCCTCTCGGGAGAGCCCACAGGCAGAAGGGTAAGACCCGAGCTTGAATGGGCATTCGGAGAGGACGCAGAGCGTGAGATAGAACACCTGACCGAAATGACTATCTCGGATATTCCGAGCGAGGCATCTCCCGAGAAAATAGACCGTGATATCAACAGAACAGTAAACGTATGGAAGGACCTCAGCCCTGCCGACCGTGAAAATATGCTCGATCACCTGTATGGGCACTCAGCTGAGATATCGAAGAAACTCGGCATGGAGAGAGAAAAGGTAGAGGAGGCTATCGCTGCAAGGAAGATAAGGCTTATACTCGGAACTGTGCGAAACGGCTTATCTGCAGAGGGACTCAAGCGGCAGAATGAACGCTTTGAAAAAACGCTCGGAGAAAGATTTCCCGAGAGGCTTGAAAATATACTCAAAGCCCGTGAGAACGTGATAAACAGACTTAGCCCAGAGGAGCAAGCCACTATCCGTGATTTCTACGGCACAAAAACTGATATCTAAGCCCGATCTTATGCATCGGGCTTTTTTATTATGTAAATTATAAATAATAATTGACTTACTCTGTAAAGTATGCTATAATCAGTTAGGATATTAAACAATTTATGAGGAGGTCATGTAATGCCCAATACAAACGAATATGTCTGCCCGTGCTGCGGCGGTGCTATTGAGTTCAATGCAACGGCTCAGAAGATGGTCTGCCCATTCTGCGACAGCGAATTCTCCGTTGAGGCTGTTCAGGACTATGCCAAGCACCTGCAGGGTGACGGTCAGGACGATATGTCATGGGAGGAACGAAACAATGACTGGTCTGAGCAGGAGGCAGAAGGAATAAGAGTTTATCACTGCTCATACTGCGGCGGTGAGATCTACGGTGACGACAACACGGCTGCTACTACCTGCCCCTACTGCGATAACCCTGTAGTTATGCAGGGTCAGGTATCGAACTCGCTGAGACCTGATTACATAATCCCGTTTATGCTCGAGAAAAAGCACGCTGTTGATGCCTTCAAAAAGCACCTTATGGGAAAGAAGTTTCTGCCTAAGGTATTCAAGGACGAGAACCACATTGAGGAAATCAAGGGTATGTATGTGCCTTTCTGGCTCTTTGATACGGGTGTCAGCGGTACTATCAGATATAAGGGTACTAAGACACGCCACTGGAGCTCGGGAAACTATAATTACACCGAAACCAGCCACTACTCCATAGTCCGTGGAGGAGCTATGCAGTTTGATAATATTGCTATCGACGGCTCTTCAAAAATGGCTGATGATCTTATGGAGTCGGTATCACCGTTTGATTTCAGAGCTGCAAAGCCGTTCAGTACGGCTTACCTTGCAGGCTATGTGGCTGATAAGTATGATGTCACTGCCGAGCAGACTATCGACCGTGCGAACTATCGTGTGCGTGAAAGCGTTGACACGATGTTCAGAAAGACCGTCCAAGGTTATCAGGCTGTTAATATTGAGAATACTAACCTCAATCTCCAAAATGCAAAGGCTAAATATGCTCTCTACCCTGTATGGATAATGAACACCAAGTGGAAGGGTCAGATGTATATGTTCGCTATGAACGGTCAGACGGGAAACTTTGTAGGAAACCTTCCGCTTGACAAGAAAAAATACTGGAGGACATTCTTTTCACTGTTTCTGCCGATAACGGCAGGACTGTATTTCCTCTTCTGGTTCGTTCTGGGGGCGTATGGCTTATGAGAAGGATATTATGTACATTACTTTGTCTGCTGTGCTTTGCAGGACTTCCTTTCTCCGCTTATGCTGAGGAGGAGAGCACATACCTCAGAATCGCTGACTACAGAGCGAGCTTTAACACCACCCAGCTCGATACGCTTGAAGCACAGCTTGACGAGATAGACGCTCAGTACGGTGTAAGCGGCGCGATCATAATCTCTGATGTGTTTGAAAGCATCTCTGAGGAGCAGGCAATGCAGTTCTGTCAGGATAATGACATACTCAGCGATAACTGCGTAGTGCTCACCTACAGCTTCAGTGAAAATTATTTCAATGTACGCTCACTGAGTGATGAGCTGAATATGTTCTCCGAGGCTGACACCCTGAAAGCGTTTGAGGGTCAGCTGAATGAGATGTACGATCAGCTTGGCTACGGTATATGGTCAGCTGAGTATGCCTATACTGTGTGCGAAAGCTTCTGCACCGAGCTTACAGACCTGTCCGATGCAGCAGCAAACGGAACACCGCTCGACAAGGGCTATTTTGCAGGCTTTGGATATGAATTCAGACAAAGCATGGAGGAATCGGCTGCAAGCAGCGAAAGCTCTTCGGACAGCGGCTATGACTCAAACGGCTTTGCGTACTACAGCCACGATAATGCAGGCTGGATAAATGAATATGAGGACACCCGTACCACTCCCGACCACAGGCTGGTACCGAGACTTGTTGACGAGGCCGATCTGATCTCCGACAGCGAGGAAGCAGATCTTCTTAAAAAGCTTGATTCGCTCAGTGAGGAGCATGAGTTTGATATAGTAATAGTCACCAAGAACAGCATAGGTACAAAGTCCTCTGAGGCTTACGCTGATGACTACTTTGACTATAACGGCTTCGGCTACGGCACAGGGCATGACGGAATACTCTTCCTTATCAGCATGGAAAACCGTGACTGGGCTATATCCACCTGCGGCAAGGGCATACCCTACTTCACTGACAGGGGTCAGCAGTATATGCAGGACAAATTCATGCCTTATCTTAAAAGCGGAAACTACAACAAGGCATTCAACACCTTTACAGACCTCTGTGAGCAGTTTGTTATTCAGGCTGAGAGCGGCAAGCCTTATGACTACGGCAATCTGCCGAGAGAGCCGTTCAGCCTTGTTGCTCTCGCTTCGGCTTCGGTGCTCGGACTGCTTATAGCTTTCATTGTCTGCACGCATCACAAGCGTCAGCTGACCTCCGTTGCTTTCAAGAAGGGTGCAGCAGATTATTTCAGACCGGGCAGCTTCAACCTGTCGCAGAAAGAGGACATCTTCCTGTACAAGAACGTATCAAAGGTGCGTCGTCAGTCGTCATCAGGCGGCGGAGGCGGACGTGGCGGTTCGTCATTCCACCACAGCTCCTCGGGACGTTCTCACGGCGGTTCACACGGACACTTTTAATTAGGTTAATAGGTATTTAGGGAATAGGGAATAGGGAAGGAGTCCGCTTTGCGGACTAATGCCCATTCGGGCACGTAGATAGTGCAAAATTTTTCTATTGCTGTTCTACAGAAAAATAGAAAAGCAAAAGGCTCCGAAAAAAATCGGAGCCTTAACTTTTACCTATCACCTATGGGTATGGGGCAAAGCCCCATTTTAAATCATCGCCGAAGGCGACACCATACCTATTACCTATTCCCTATTACCTATTACCTATTACCTATTCCCTATTCCCTATTACCTGAAAGCTAAAAAGATAGTTGGTCGGGGTCTTCGATGTCCTTTGCAAAGCTGCCTGCTACAGGGATAGTCTTGCTCTTGTACTTTTTGAGCTCCTCTGCCTGCTCGTCAGTTACGATGAACGCACGGTCAACTACGCTCTTTGCCTTGCAGGTCATACACTGCACACCGATAGTGTCCCTTGCTGCCTTCGGGAGAAGAAGCGCTGTATTGAAGATCATTGCTCTGCCGTTTGTGGTGCGAAGCATAATGTTCGCATTTTCGGGAACGTGGAACATCGCAACAAGCCTGCTCTTTGCACTGTAGGCATTGGCAAGCTTCTTTCTGTTGGTCTTTGTCTCATAAGCCGAGAGCGGCACCTTTGCTACCTTTCCGTTCTCAAAGCAGAAAAGCAGATAGCCCGAGTAGTCCGTGGTAGCGACCATGAACTCAACTGCCTCGCCCTCATCAAAGGAGAGAACTGCAGGGATATAATCTCCGAGGGCACTTGCCTTAGTGTCCGAAAAAGCGGACGCTTTGGTTTTATATACGGTAGCGGAGTTCGTGAAGAACAGGAGCTCATACTTGTTTGAAGCGTCTATCTCCTGACTCTGGAAGTCGCCCTCCTTGAACTTCTGGTCGCTTGCCATTCTTAGCGACTGAGGCGTACATTTCTTGAAGTAGCCGCTGTCAGAAAGAATGAACTTGCACTGATAATCGGGAACCTCTTCCTCAATGCTTACCTCTTCAATATCGGTTTTGTAGAAGAACTGGGTGCGTCTTGGCTGACCGTATTTCTTGATGATGTCTTTAAGCTCGTTTACAATGATGTTCTTTATCTTGCGGTCAGAGCCGAGTATCTCTTCGAGCTCCGCAATGTCTTTTTCGAGCTTGTCAGTCTCGGCAGTACGCTTTAAGATATACTCTCGGTTGAGGTGACGAAGCTTTATCTCAGCTACATACTCTGCCTGTATCTCATCAATCCCGAAGCCTATCATAAGGTTTGGTACTACCTCGGATTCCTCATCGGTCTCACGGATTATCCTGATAGCCTTGTCGATGTCGAGGAGTATCTTTCCGAGACCCTTTAAGAGGTGGAGCTTATCTTTCTTCTGGCGGAGCTCATTCGCTGTTCGCCTGCGTACACACTCCATACGGAACTTTATCCACTCTTCAAGTATCTCGTAAACACCCATGATTTTCGGGTATCCGCCGACCAGGATATAGAAATTGCACGAATATGCGTCCTGAAGCGGTGTAAGCTTATAAAGCTTCTGCATAAGCTTATCGGGGTCAACACCCTTTTTGACATCTATACCTATCTTCAGACCGTTGATATCAGTCTCGTCACGCAGGTAGGATATTTCCTTTATCTTATTTGCCTTTACAAGCCCTATGATCTTTTCGATGATAGCTTCAACTGTTGTAGTGGCAGGTATCTCGGTTATTTCCAGAGTTCTTGATGCCTTGTCAAACTGATACTTAGCTCTCAGCTTAACCGAACCCTTTCCTGTGCGGTATATCTTGTCAAGCTCCTCCTCATCATAGAGAAGCGATGCACCGCCCGGGAAGTCGGGGCCTTTGAGGGTTTCAAGAAGATTGAAGTCCTTGTTTTTCATAAGGCCAATTGTGGACTCGCATATCTCGGTAAGGTTGAATGAGCACACAGATGATGCCATTGAAACTCCGATACCGACATTTGAGTTCACCAGTATCGACGGAAACCTTACGGGCAGGAGGGTCGGCTCTGTAGTTGTATTATCGTAGTTCGGAACAAAGTCTACTGTGTCCTTGTCAATATCGCCGAAAAGCTCGTTGCATATCGGCATAAGCTTTGCCTCGGTGTAACGTGCAGCAGCATAAGCCATATCACGGGAGTAGGCTTTACCGAAGTTACCCTTGCTCATTACATAGGGGTGTAGAAGAGCCTCGTTTCCCTGTGAGAGCCTGACCATAGTTTCATAAATTGCGGCATCACCGTGAGGGTTGAGCCTCATTGTTGAGCCTACGATATTAGCAGACTTTGTGAGCTTGCCGTTGAGAAGCCCCATTTTATACATGGTGTAAAGAAGCTTTCTGTGCGAAGGCTTGAAGCCGTCTATCTCGGGGAAGGCTCTTGACACCAGAACGCTCATAGCATAGGGCATATAGTTTTTTTCCAGCGAGAGGGTTATCCTCTCGTCCTGCACAAGTCCTGCGCCCTCTATATAGGCATCGGACTTCTTCTTAGCAGGAAGCTTTGGTTCTGTCTTTTTTCTTGCCATTTACTTTCTTTCCTCTTATATTTTTATCTGTGGTACACTATGATATATCTGCAAGTTCAAGGTAATCTACACCGTTATTGGTGATAAATTCCTTTCTGCCCTGCAGGTCATCTCCTAAGAGCATATCGAACATCCACTGAGTCTGCTCAATGTCATCAGGGTGTATTTTTATAAGACGTCTTGTCTCGGGGTCCATAGTGGTAAGGCTCATCATGTCGGCCTCGTTCTCACCAAGTCCTTTTGAACGCTGAATATCAAACTTCTTGCCCTCTATCATTTTGAGTATCTTTGTCTTTTCACTCTCATCATAGGCAAAGTACTTTTTGCCGTCAGAGGTGGTTATCTCAAACAGAGGCGACTCTGCGATATAGACGTAGCCCTCCTTGATAAGGGTAGGTGTCAGTCTGTAGAGCATAGTCAGTATCAGAGTTCTGATGTGGAAGCCGTCAACATCGGCATCGGTACAGATAATTATCTTGTTCCATTTCAGGTTATTGATGTCAAAAAGGGATATCTCCTTGTTCTTTCCTGTCTTTACCTCAACACCACAGCCGAGTACTTTTATCAGGTCGGTAATGATCTCATTCTTGAATATCTTGTCATAATCAGCTTTAAGACAGTTGAGTATTTTTCCTCTTACAGGGATAACAGCCTGAAACTCAGCGTTTCTTGCCATTTTTACAGAGCCGAGCGCCGAGTCACCCTCCACGATGTAAAGCTCTCTCTTTGAGAGGTCTTTGGTACGGCAGTCGATGAACTTCTGCACCTGGTTTGACAGGTCGATAGTGCCTGCGAGCTTTTTCTTGATGTCTACTCTTGCCTTCTCGGCACGCTCACGGCTTCTTTTGTTTACAAGCACCTGCTCGGCTATCTTTACAGCCTCGTCGGGGTTTTCTATGAAGTACACCTCAAGGTTGTGCTTTAAGAACTCCGTCATGCACTCCTTGATAAACTTATTTGTGATGGACTTCTTTGTCTGGTTCTCATAAGATGTCAGTGTCGAGAACGAATTTGACACAAGCACCAGACAATCCTGAATATCCTGAAACGAAATTGTCTTTTCATTTTTAAGGTACTTTCCGTTGTTTTTCAGATACGCATTTATCTGCGATGTGAAAGCGCTCTTTACCGCATCATCGGGAGAGCCTCCGTGCTCCAGCGGACTGGAATTGTGGAAGTACTCCAGATGCTCGACCTGATTTGAGAACGTAAATGCCACCGAGAGCTTTACCTTGTACTCATCAAGGTCATCACGGTCACGGCCCTTTCTGTCGCCCGAAAAATACTGCACAGAGGTAAGTGTCTTCTCCCCTGCTATCTCACGGACATAGTCAGCTATGCCGTTTTCATAGTAATATGTTTTCTCCTCAAACGAGCCGTTTTCTCTCTGAAGTCTGAGCACAAAGGTGACATTCGGATTTACGACCGCCTGCTTTTTGAGTATCTCCTCATAGTACTCGGGCTCGATATTTATATCTGTAAAAACCTCAAGGTCGGGCTTCCAGCGTGTGCGTGTGCCCGTCTTCCTGCGTGTGGTATCCTCGGTTTTGAGTCCGCCTACGTTCTTTCCCTTTTCAAAGTGAAGGTTGAACTTCTGCTTGTCTCTGTATATCTCAACGTCCATATACTCAGAGGCATACTGCGTTGCACAGGCACCCAGACCGTTCAGACCGAGAGAATACTCATAGTTGTTGCCCGAGTTATTATCGTACTTGCTTCCGCCGTAGAGCTCGCAGTAAACGATCTCCCAGTTGTATCTTTTTTCATTCTTATTGTAGTCTACAGGACAGCCTCTTCCGAAGTCCTCGACCTCGATCGACAGATCATTGTAGCGTGTTACTACTATCTTATCGCCAAAGCCCTCTCGTGCCTCGTCGATGGAGTTTGAGAGTATCTCGAACACTGCGTGCTTACAGCCGTCGAGACCGTCAGAGCCGAATATAACCGCAGGTCTTAGCCTTACACGCTCCTCGTCCTTGAGAAGCTTCATAGATTCGTTTCCGTAATCATTCTTCTTAGCCATAGCTATCTCCTTTAATACAAGATTTCCGCATACTTAATTATCATAACACAAGATATAGGTTTTTGTCAAGTGCGGTCACGACAAAAAAAACCTCTCCCGAAAAGGAGAGGTTTTCCCTGCCATTATCAGCTTACTATCCCCGAAGAGCTCCCGTTTGAGGGCTTGACCTCAACGCTGACTTCAAAGTCACCTACATAGCTGGAGTTTACATCTATAACATAGTGGAACAGGAGTGTTCCGCCGTTTCTGTCAACTGTGGAGCTCACCTTTGTGGCATTTACTCCCACCATGAACTCACCGTAGGGTGTACCGTAGGCACAGTGGTGCTTAGTGCCCATTTCTACCACAAGGTCAGAAACCACCTTGCCACGACGGTTCATAACCACCTTGTTTCCGTCAGAAAACTCGAGAGATGTTGTGCTTCCGTCAAAGCCTGTAGCCTCGGTTTCCTCGTAGGAAATTATATAACCTTTTTCGGTCATTTCCAGAGTTCCCATAGACAAAAGCTCGGTCTCCTCACAGTCCTGACCGTCTATCTGCCTGCTGAGCAGTCTGATCGATACGTCCTCTTTCATTTTATAACCTCTGTTTCTTTGCTCTAAACCAATTTGCATTTTAGAATCTGTGCGTTTATGTCTCTTCCCAGAAACTTGCGTACATTGTCAGCGAAAAGAGTTTCGCTGTCGGTACAGTAAAGGCTTATTCTGCCCTCTTCCTTCCTGTCGGCTCTCTGAGCGCTTGCGTTAAGGCTTTCCGAGGCTTTCTTTGCAAGCTCTGCACTTGCTGATATGAGGGTAACATCACTGCCCATATACTCGGAAATGACCTCAGAGAAATGCGGAAAATGCGTACAGCCAAGTATCAGGGTATCTACCCCGAGCTCCTTTACAGGACTGAGGTATTCCTCAGTGAAAAACCTTGCAGGCGGACAGTCGGGAGCTGTGTAGCCGTTTTCGGCAAGCGGCACCAGCATAGGGCAAGCCTTGCCGATAACGCTTACGCTCTCATCTATCGCTTTGAGGCTTCTGTCATAAGAGCCGCTGCTTATTGATGCACCCGTTGCGATAACGCCTATCTTCTTATTATGCGTAGCCTTATAGGCAGCCTCAGCGGCAGGGATAACCACTCCGCTGACAGGGATATCTCCGCACTCATCACGCACAGAATCGAGCACCGAGGATACCGTTCCGCAGGCTACCAGTATCATTTTTACATTATGCTTTTTAAGAAAAGCTATATCCTCTCTTGCATAGCTGATTATAGTATCACGGCTTCTTGTACCGTAGGGCACTCTTGCCGTATCTCCGAGATAGACTATGTCCTCATTAGGAAGAAGCCTTATCAGCTCCTCAACGCAGGAGAGGCCTCCCACGCCCGAATCGAACACACCTATTGGCGAATTATTCATAATCGACCCCCGCTCTGTCAAGGGCAAGCTTTATTAGTCTGTCCTCCTGCTCCTCAAAGCTGATACCCTCATGCTCCATAAGCTTCGGGTACATACTGATAGGAGTATGTCCGGGCATTGTGTTTATCTCATTGAGAATGACCTTGCCGTCATCTGTCAGGAAGAAATCAACCCTTGCAAGACCGCAGCAGCCGAGAGCCTTATACCCCCTTACGGCAGTTTCACGGATAAGCTCTGCCTTGTCATCGGGTATCCTTGCAGGGATATAGGTCTTGGAGTCGGCATTGTTGTATTTTGCGTCATAGTCATAGAACTCGCTTGCAGCGGCAATCTCTCCCACACAGGAAGCGAACGGCTCACTGTTGCCCATAACTGCACACTCTATCTCCTTGCCCTTTATCTCAGCCTCGATGACTACTATGCGGTCATGTGCAAAGGCAAGGTTTATGCCCTTTCTGAGCTCATCTGCATTTGTTACTCTTGATATTCCGACTGACGAACCGCAGTTCGCAGGCTTTACATACATAGGATAGCCGAGCTTTTCCTCGCACTCGGCACATTTCTCATCAAGCCTGTGGCTGTCTGAGAGAAGCACTGTCACCCACTTTGCGGTGTTTATGCCGTTCTGCTCAAGGATAGTGTGAGTAACGCTCTTATCCATGCAGCAGGCTGAGGCAATAAGGCTGCAGCCTACATAAGGTATCTCCGCCAGATCAAGAAGACCCTGAATAGTGCCGTCCTCGCCGTTTTTGCCGTGAATAACAGGGAAAACCACATCAAGCTTTACCTTGTTCACATCATCTCCGTCAAAGGTCAGGAGTCCCTTATGTATCGGGTCGGGGCTGATGATGCAGGGCAGGTTGTCGGGATATGTCTC
Source organism: uncultured Eubacteriales bacterium (assembly GCA_900318545.1). Classification (GTDB taxonomy): domain Bacteria; phylum Bacillota; class Clostridia; order Oscillospirales; family Ruminococcaceae; genus Hominimerdicola. The sequence goes on along the minus strand of ONLC01000002.1, from coordinate 13,343 downwards.
CCACGAGCCGTCCTTTATCATATCGGGGTCGCCCATAAACCTGAACCAGTGACCCTTTTTAGTAATTCCGACCATCACGATATCGTACTTATCCTTTGGGATAGAGCTTATGATATGTGATGCGGATATCAGTGATATTTCATGCTCGTTTGATCTTCCTCCGAAGACAACGGCAACTTTCAGCTTAGCCAATATCTACACGACCTTTCGGTGTAATTTTGTCATACTCATTTATTATACCACACTATCTGACAAAATGCAAGACCTTTCCTCTGACATTCTGTCGCTGTCCTCAAAAAGGCTGATATAATTATACAGTGCATAGCCCTGACAGCCGACATTCAGGGCATCCTCCGCCTGCCTGCAGATAATGCCTGCGTTATCCGTGAACTCGTCCTCAGAGCCTATTTTGTAGACAGCAAGGCCTATCACGAGCTTTTTTTCCTTATTGATCGCTCTCCATGTGTTCAGAGTTTCAAGGTAGGGCTTCACGGTGTTGTCATAGCCGTAATATATCTGAGGTATCATGCAGTCGCAGTAGCCGTCCTCGGTGAGCCAGCGTTCAACGTCTGCATAAAGGTACTGATAGTTGTTCTCAATATTCCCCTGAGGTGAAATACCTACCTCGATATCCTCGTCCACCGCCTTGACCGAGCTGTATATCTCCGCACACATCTCTGAAACACAGTCAAGCCTGTACTGTGTAAGGTCAGAATAGCTGTCCTGAACTGAAAAGCACTCGACATCAAAGTCTGCATCGGTTGTCGGGTAGAAGTAGTCATCGTAATGTATGCCGTCTACATCGTAATTTTTGCAGATTTCAGAAGCCCCGTCGGCGATAAGCTTACGCACCTCGCTGTGTGAGGGGTCAAGCCAGAGGTGGCTGTCCCCCTCGACGAAGTTTACCTGCCCCTCGCCCTCTTCGTACCACTGAACCGTCTGATAGCTGTCGGGGTATGAGGAAAGAGTGTCTTCCGACTGCAGTCTCAGCGGATTTATCCATGCGTGTACCGAAAGCTCATAGCTGTGAGCGGTTTCGGTCATTATTTCCAGCGGGTCAAAGAGGATATTTCCCTCAGAATCCCTCGGAACATATTCCGAGGGCGGAAAAAGCTCGGAACGGTAGAGAGCATCGCCAAAGGGACGTACATGGACATAAAGAGTGTTAAGCCCCAGCTCCTTACAGTTTCGGCAGACCTCATCAAAGCCTGCTGTGAAGTCATTCTCTGTGCCTGAGAGCAGGGGTGCAAGGTCGATATACGAGAGCCATACTGCCTTTACAGGCTCGTCCGCTTCCTGTTGAACAGGCTTGGTGTTCTCTGCAAACGGAACAGGAGAGCTGCCTGCAAGGGGCACGCTCCTCCTCTCCGAGACGGGACTTTCAGTCTGCCCGCAGGCTGTCATCATGGCTGTTAAGATAAGTACAATGATCGTTCGTTTCATACTGTCCTCCAATTTTTCATTATACTCTATTCTATTGTAATCAGACCGAGATTATTCACATATAATAGAATAAAAACGAACGGAGAGATACTATGAGATACAGAAAGGACAAAGGCTCGCTCAGGTACGGGCAGGCTGTGAGCGCTTTAGTAACAGGGCTTTTCGGAGTGGCTGTTTCGGTGTTTGTGTTCGGGTGGCTGCTGTCGAAGTTTGACGCAGGCGGACTGATTATGTCGGCGCTGTCGATACTGTTTATATGCGGCTGCTCCTACACTGTGGGAATGATAGGCGCTTGTATTGAGAAAAAGAGCAGTATCGCTCTCGGACTTATGTGCGGACTGGGCTGTTTTACAGTACTGATGTTCGCAGGCACCATACTCAGCTATGCAATGAGTGAGCTTAGCATCACTACAAAGCTGATACTGTCGCTGGTGTCGGGGATATTCGGAGGGCTTTCGGCAGGCTCAAAGAAAAAATGACAAAGCTATGCATAAGTCTGCATAATTATACACCAAAGTGTAACTGAAAATTAATCAAATATTTACTTGAAATGTATGGGCGGATATGCTATAATATGTTCGGCGGAGAAATTCGTCTCCGCAGGTTTGTATTGTATCTCTCCATGATGGGAGAACAGTAACAAGGAGGAATTTAATATGAAAAACACCAAAACCATCGTCGGGGTAGGTCTGATGACAGCACTTGTAGTTGTACTTTCGATCGTCTCGATGAACATCAAGTTCGGTCCGTTCACGATCACTCTTGCACTGACACCGATAGTCGTCGGGGGAGCTCTCTACGGCTGGAAGGCAGGCGGCTGGCTCGGCTTTGTATTCGGCTGCATGACTCTGTTTGATGCGGCTGCATTCTTTGCCATTAATGTACCGCTTACAGTTGTGCTCTGCCTTGCTAAGGGAACGCTTTGCGGAATTGCGGCAGCCCTTGTTTATAAGCTTCTGGCACGCTTTAACGGTATCGTGGCATCTGTTGCAGCGGCTGTTGCTGCTCCTGTAGTGAACACAGGCGTGTTCCTTCTCGGATGCACAGCTTTCTTCCTCGACACCATCAAGGCATGGGGCGAGGCTGCAGGCTTCAAGAACGTATTCACCTACTACATCGTAGGCTTTGTAGGAACTAACTTCCTGGTTGAGCTTGGTGTTGCTATCGTGCTTATCTCGGCAGTTATTCGTATAATCAACCTTGCACCCAGCAAGGCACATGCATAAGTGTACAAAAGTATCCCTCGTCTTATGACGGGGGATATATTATAAGGAGGTAAAAATATGCTTCTTGCAATTGATATCGGAAACACCAACATTGTGCTCGGCTGTATCAAGGACGATGATATACTCTTCCGTGAGCGTATCTCGACAAACCACACAGCTACCGACCTTGAATATGCAGCACACCTGAGAACGGCTCTGGAGATACACGGAGTAGACATCAAGGATATTGACGGAGCCATAATCTCGTCTGTTGTGCCTGACCTTACTAACACTGTCAAGACGGCTGTAAACAAGTATATCGGCTCTGAAGTAATGACTGTAGGCCCCGGAATAAAGACAGGTCTGAGCATACTTATCGACAATCCTGCACAGCTTGGAAGCGACCTCGTAGTTGACGCTGTGGCAGGTATAAACGAGTACAAGGCTCCTATGATAATCATTGACATGGGAACCGCTACTACGCTCTCTCTGATCGATGAGCAGAAAAGACACCTCGGCTGCACTATAATGACAGGTCTGAAAACCTCGGCTGAGGCTCTGGTTTCAAGGGCTGCACAGCTGCAGAATGTTTCATTTGACAAGCCTAAGAAGATCATCGGTACTAACACCGTTGACAGCGTAAGGAACGGACTGCTCTACTCTAACGCCTGTGCTATTGACGGCATGGTTGAGAGGATAGAGGAGGAGCTCGGGCAGAAATGTACTGTTATAGCAACTGGCGGACTTGCATCTACCGTGCTGCCGCTTTGCAAAAGACAGGATATAATCCTTGATGACGACCTGCTGTTAAAGGGTCTGAAAATCATCTACAAGAAAAACCGCAAATGATACACAGTTAAAGCCCCGAAGAAATCCTCGGGGCTTTATTAATGGCCTTATTCGTCTTTATTCTGCGTGTTATCATCGGGAGCGGGCTGATCGTCATCGTAATACTCTTCATCATCGTAGTACTCGTCATCGTATCCTGCATCAGGGTTCTGATCGTTGGGGTCATAGCCGCTTCTTATCACGCCGCCTTCATTTGTGGCTTCCGAGGCCTCCTCTTCGGGGTACTCGTCATACTCATCATCGTTTGGGTCTCTTCTCTTCATTATGAGGAAGTACTCAGCGATAACAATTCCTATACCTATCACTACAACTACAGCGATAAGAATAAACATCAGGCTGTTGGAGCTCTCTTCCTTTTCTTCGGTTCCGGGAGCTGCCGTTGTTACTGTTGTGGTTTCGGCAACAGAGGAGGAAGTATCGTCCTCGATAATTACCATAAGCTTTGCAACAGAGCCGTCTGCGTACTCTATCGTCACCTTTGCGGTGCCTGCTGCCGAGGCAGTAAACTTACCGTCAGCATAGGTGAGGATATCCTCGTTGTCGATCTCGACATTTACGATATCTCCGCTTGCTATCATATCCTCTGGCGTGTATGGGCTCTTAGACAGGGGGAGCTTTACCTCTCTGTATGAAGAATCGTCGTCCTCCTCGGGAGCACCCTCGTACTTGACTATGGCACTCTCGGTCTGACATGAGATAGTTACTGCGTTTTCATCGCTCAGGTCATTTACTGTCAGGTGCAGAGCAGAGCTTGTCATTTTTTCGTCTATTATCGAAAATACAACTGTGCAGTAAGAGCCTTCAAAGGCTGTGCCGTCGGGGTTTACATAGTTGTAAACGAACTTTCCGTCAAATGAGTTTTCAACCGCCATGCCGCCTGCCTCGGTATTGTGCTGGCAGCTTTCGTATCTGAGAACCTCCTGGTCGTACTCGATAACAAACTGTGCATTTGCGATCTTCTTCGGGCTCTCTACCATGATATCTACCGCAAATTTCAGATCCTTGATCTCACCGACCTTGAGCTTTACCGTTGCAGGCGATGCTGTAGGCTCGGGCGGTGTATACTCGGTGACGGTCTGTGTCTCTGTGACAGTTACTGTCGGAGCATCAGTTACTACCGGCGTTGGAGCCTCTGTCTGGGCAGGATCGCTCTGCTGCGGTTCAGCCGGCTGAGTCTGCTGCTGTGACGGATCGACCTGAGCGTTCGGATCTGTATACTGCTGCTGCGAGGGGTCAGCGTAGGCATTTGGGTCGGTATACTGCTGTGAGGGGTCAACGTAGGCACCCTGATCTGCGGCAGGATCGGTGTAGCCCTGCCCGTTATCATATCCTGCATCAGCGAAGGCTGTCACAGTCATACTTACAGCAACTGCGGCAGCTGCCAGTGCAGCTGTGATCTTCTTAAAATTCATTTTCATTCTTCCCTTCTCCGTGTATTCACGGATATATATTCAAGGGGTCAGCTGTTTCTTGGCCGACCTCTGAAAAGCGTGGATTTCTTCTCCGTTTTGGAGCGGTACATAGCTTCATCAGCGAGTATTACAAGATTGTCAAAATCAGCATCATCAGAGAACGGCTTCTCTATTCTGCCCGTACTTGCAGATATCTTATACGGCTTCTGTGATACGGCATTGTAGGCATCTATCTTCTTCTGCAGGTCAAGCTCGAACTGAGCTCCCTCTCCCTCACCAGCAAAGCCGGCAGCTATGAACTCATCACCGCCGAATCTTGCACACACAAACTTCTCTCCGCTGAGCTGAGAGAGAAAATCTGCTATTGCAATAAGAGCACTGTCGCCCTCCAGATGGCCGAAATTGTCGTTAATATATTTCAGGCCGTCAAGGTCTATGGAGATTATCACAAACAGCTCTCCGGGAGGATCCTCAAAAAGCTTTGAAAGGTTCTTGAAGAAGCCTCTCCTGTTGTAAAGCCTTGTCATAGAGTCACGGTTATACATCTCCTCCAGCATTCTGTTGAGAAGAGTAAGATCGTTCTCCTGCCTTACTATCATAAGTGCATTTGATACCGAGCGTGAATACAGGTACCATTTTTCAAGCTCCGAAAACTCGGATATCTCCCTCACGCAGTACCCAAGCGACGAATCATTTACGTGCAGAGGGAACACAAGCAGTGCTCCGCAGTAGTCGATCTCGTTATCGAAATCCGGAATAAGCTCCGCTGTCGGGAAGGTATCACCGTAGGTCATCTCTTCCATATTCTTATGAGCTATTATCATCTGAGTATCAGCATAGCCGTCAGGAGTAGTATAGCCAAAGCCCGGCTTGTCTATATCGTCAATAGTGGTTCTTATAAGGTCGTTGTTTACACAGAGCCACAGCTTTTTAACCCACTGCTCGGAGCTGTCCTTCTGTATCATTTCAAGGGCTCTCTGCCAGTCGGGCTGTTCGATTATCTTTGATTCAAGCTCGTAGTTCTTTCTGTTTTCTATAAGAAGCCTGTCGTTAAAATTATTTAGCTTTCTTATGCTTTCATTCGTATTGAGCTTATGTGCCTTCGGGCAGCCGCAGCTCTCGCTGAACGATAGGTTAGGCTCAAGCTTTACATTTCCGACTATCTCGCCGAAGAGCATTTCAAAGGCTACTGCCGCATCAATATTGCGGTCAAAATCGGCAGTGGTTAGCTGGGGTGTTATCATCTGACCCTCCATAAGCCAGTCAACGCCTGTAACCTTTATATCCTCGGGAACACGCTTGCCCTTTTTGGAGAGCTCTCTCATTACCGAGATCGCCATAACATCATTTGCACAGACTATGGCATCTATCTCCATGCCCTCGGAGAGCCACTTGTCAACTGCCTCTCTCGGTGCATGAGTCCACCACCAGCCGACAGCTACTCTGTTCTCCTCGGGCTCTATGCCGTTATCCCTGAGGGCTCTCATAAAGCCGTCCTCACGCTCATCGGAAACGGGGTCGCCCTTTATAGCGGTCACGTAATTGAGCTTTTTGCAGCCATGCTCTTTTATAAGGTGATCTGTTATCTTATAAACAGTATCTCCGCAGTGATACATGATATACGGGCAGGCATCGGTCTCCCAGTCAAGGCACACGCAGGGCACGTTATGAGCCTTTGCCGCATTTGCTATCTCAGCTATCTTGTCACGATCGGGAATGCTCTGTCCTAAGATAATCATACCGTCAAGCTTATCCCAGTTGATAAGGTCGAACACCCTGAACTCTCCTATGTCCTGAGCAGAGCCTGTCAGACTCTCTGTAAAGCAGGTAAAATACACCAGTCTGATATTGCCGTTATTACGGGCATAGTTTATCAGACTATTGCAGATCTCGTCCTGATATTCAGCAGCAACTCCGCAATAGCAGACACCAACAGTCTTTTTTACAGCCATAAGACAGCACTCCTTTCGGTGATATAAACATACACAACATATTATACCACACATCATGCTCAATGTCAATCAAAAAAGCACTTTCCGATGCCTGACTCAGAAAGTGCTTTGATATTATTTGCTTTCGGTATCTGCCGAGGTATCCTCAGCCTCGGAGCTTTCCTGTGAGGAGAAGAACTCATCGTTTTTGTTCTCACCGTAGGTTGAGAGATAGACCTTAGTAAACTGTATGTTTTCCGAGGGTCTGAGCGTTTCGGAGTCGGTAACATCGACAGCACAGATCTCGTCATAAACGTCCATTCCGTCATATATCTGACCAAACACCGTATACTGCTGAGAGAAATTCAGCACTCCGCCGTAGCTCTGGAAGGCATTTGTTATGTCCTCGGGGACCTCGTTGCTGACGGTCATTTCATCAAATTCCTTCTGCTCCTCCTCGGTGAGCTGATAGTCATCAACAAACAGAAGATACGAATTTGAAACCTTGCTCGATGACATAAATGACTTTTTATCATAGGTGTATGCACAGAGGGCTCCCTTTATCGGCCAGAGGTTCTTGGAAAGCTCTGCATCAAGCTCTGTTGTGTCAGTATCAGAGGTTGTCTGACCATCTGCCTGCTTGGTGCCGCCTATGAAGAAAACTCCGTCCTGCACCATATTTACGTAGGTGCCGTCATAATAGCCGTCCTCGACAAGCCCCTTGAAGAAATCGTAATACTTCGGTGCTTCATCGGGGAAAAGCACCGCCTTGAAGGTACCCTTGTCAGTTTCAAAAACCACTACGGGGGTATCGTCTGAGGGAAGGTTCATCTGTATAACTTTTGCATCTGAGAAGTCGATCTTCTGCTTTCTGCCTGCACAGGCATAGAAGACCGCAAACACCATAACGAAGCACAAGGCTATCAGCGAAAACTGAAAGTAGGTCTTGAAGCCTTTTTTTCTTGAAGGCATATATTCTGCCCTGTTGTTTTTCATATTACCTCCAAAGCAAACAGGTTAAATTCCCGTAATACGGGTGCCTGCCTGCCGGTATTTACATCTTTGTGATTACTGTACCCTCACGGGTCTCCTTGACCGCATAGCCGAGAGCTGCGATCTTATCTCTGAGCTCGTCTGCCTTTGCAAAATCCTTTGCTTTTCTTGCGGCAGTTCTTTCCTCGACCAGAGCCTTTACCTCATCGGGTATGTCGGAATTTGCTTTTTCGTCCTCGGAAAGCTTTTTCTCTGCATGAGGTATAAGGTCAAGACCCATTACTGTATCAAAAGAGGAAATAAGCTCCTTCTTTGCCGACCAGTCAAGGTCAGATCTGAGAAGGTCATATATAACGGTAAGGCCGTCGGCGGTATTTATGTCATTTCCGAGGGCGCTGTCAAAGCGTGATTTGAACTCATTTATCTTCTCTGCCGAGGTATCTCCCGCCTTCTTTTCTTTAAGGAGAGAGGCGAGCCTTGCGATAAGCTTATCATAGGCAGCCTTTGCATTGTCAAGGTTCTCCCATGTGAATACAAGTCCCTTTCTGTAGTGGGACTGCAGGCAGAAAAATCTGTATACCAGCGGGTCATAGCCCTTTTCTTCAAGGAGCGATACTGTAAGGAACTCGCCCTTGGATTTCGACATTTTTCCGCTTGATGTGTTCAGGTGATGTACATGAAACCAGTAATTGCACCACTTATGTCCGAGGTAGGCTTCGGACTGGGCTATCTCATTGGTATGGTGCGGGAAGATATTGTCAACTCCTCCGCAATGAATATCAAGGTACTCGCCGAGATTTTTCATGCTTATGCAGGAGCACTCGATATGCCAGCCGGGATAGCCTATGCCCCAGGGAGACTCCCATTTGAGCTCCTGATCGTCAAACTTCGACTTTGTAAACCAGAGGACAAAGTCTGCTTTATTACGCTTGTTTGTATCCTCCTCAACGCCCTCACGAACGCCGACCTCAAGGTCGTCCTCTGTGAAGTTGTGGAACACGTTATAGTTATCTATCTTTGAGGTATCAAAGTAGATGTTTCCGCCTGCCTCATAGGCAAAGCCCTTCTCGATAAGGGACTGAGTTACCTTGATAAATTCATCAATATAGGTGGTGGCAGGAACAACCACATCTGCCTTCTTAATGTTCAGCTTTTCGCAGTCGGAGAAGAACGCATCGGTGTAGAACTTGGCAATCTCCATAACGGTCTTGTGCTCACGCTTTGCACCTTTGAGCATCTTGTCATCGCCTGTGTCACCGTCAGAGGTCAGATGTCCGACATCGGTAATGTTCATAACACGCTTTACGTCAAGACCTGTATATCTCATATACTTTTCAAGAACATCCTCCATGATGTAGGTTCTGAGGTTGCCTATATGCGCAAAATGATATACAGTCGGTCCGCAGGTATACATTCCGACCTTTCCCTCAACATTCGGGATAAACTCTTCTTTTTTATGCGAAAGTGTATTATACAGTATCATTTATTATTCTCCTGTTCTTTTGCTTTGAGCTTGGCTTCGAGCTCTGCTATCTTGCTTTCAAGCTCGCTTATCTGCATACGGTGACGGCATATCTCCTGAAACATCGGGTCGGGAATGTGCACCTGATCGAGGTCAAGGGTGCGTTTGCCGTTTTGCTTGACTATTTTCGCAGGAACGCCCACCGCAGTAGAGTTTGCAGGCACAGGCGAGAGAACCACCGCATTTGCGGCTATCTTCGCATTGTCGCCAACGGTAAAGGGTCCTAAGACCTTAGCTCCGCAGCCAACCATTACATTGTTTCCAAGTGTCGGGTGACGCTTTCCGTGATCCTTACCTGTACCGCCTAAGGTACAGCCCTGATAAAGCAGGCAGTAGTCGCCTATCTCAGCAGTCTCACCGATGACCACTCCCATACCGTGGTCAATAAGAAGCCCCTTGCCTATCTTTGCACCGGGGTGTATCTCTATACCCGTGAGACCTCTCGCTATCTGAGAAATAATCCTTGCAATTATTTTATGGTCTTTCAGATAAAACCAGTGAGCCACTCTGTAAAAAGCCACCGCATGAAGCCCTGCATAGGTCAGTATCTCAAGGACACTTCCGGCGGCAGGGTCACGCTCCCTTATTGTCTGAATGTCATGCTTTAAGCCTTTGATAAAATTCATATTATCACCGAATCAGATATTTGCTTTACTTGCTGGAATCAATATACTTCCAGTAAGCTTTAAGATAAATTCCGCCTGAAATAACAGTAAGTATTACAGAAACCCATATAAGAGCCTCATTTACGAGGAAAAGTGTCGAATGCCAGTTAAGGTCAGGGCTTCCCTTGCTGTCGGGATAAAGGATCTGGAGGAACATTATAACTACAAGTGCTACCATTGTAAAGGCAGTCTTGCACTTGCCCCAGATGCCTGCCGAAACTACTATGCCCTCACCTGCAACCACAAGTCTGAGACCCGTTACCATGAACTCACGGGAAAGAATGATGATGACTGCTATCGGGTCTATCCATCTCTCGAAGGAGAAAACTATAATAGCCGACATTACAAGCAGCTTATCTGCAAGAGGGTCTAAGAACTTTCCGAAGGTGGTGACCAGGTTCTGACTTCTTGCTATTTTTCCGTCGAGCATATCTGTAATAGATGCCGCAGCAAATACTATCAGTGCCCATATCATGTGGTTCGGTATCTCAAAAAGAAGCACGAATACCAGAAATATCGGTATCAAAACAACTCTGAGAACTGTCAGTTTATTTGGAAGATTCATATTATTCCCCTTTCTCTGCGACCGAGCCTATCAGGTCGTAGTCAAGCGTATCATCGGTCAGAACGTTCACATACTGTCCGACCTGTACTTTATCTTCACTTGTAAAGAAGACCTTTCCGTCTATTTCGGGAGCGTCCATAGCCGTTCTGCCGTAGTAGCACTCGGCATAGCGGTCAAAGCCCTCGCAGACTACCTCAAAGGTTCTGCCTAAACACTGCTGATTGAACTCATCAGAAATCCGCATCTGCGTTTCCATAACGATCTCAGCACGACGCTCTTTGATATCTTCATCTATTTGGTCTTCAAACTCTGCCGCAGCAGTACCCTCCTCCTGAGAGTAGGCAAAGCAGCCGAGCCTTTCAAACCTCATATCCTGAACGAACTGACAAAGCTCCTCAAACTGCTCCTCTGTCTCTCCCGGAAAGCCTGCTATAAGCGTAGTTCTGAGGATAATGCCCGGCACCTTCTCTCTGATATGAGAGATAAGCTTTTCAAGATGCTCCCTGTCGCCGTAGCGATGCATTCTTTTAAGAACTTCCTTATTGCAGTGCTGCAGCGGAATATCCATATATTTCACAAGCTTCGGCTCGGAGGCTATCGTATCAAGAAGCTCATCGGTTATTCTTTCGGGATAGGAATAAAGCGTTCTTATCCACCTGAAGCCCTCGATCTTACAAAGCGCTCTTAAAAGCTTCGGCAGCTCGCTCTTCCCGTACAGATCCTCTCCGTAGCGTGTTGTATCCTGTGCAACGACCACAAGCTCTGTAACACCGTTCCCGGCAAGCCACTCAGCCTCCTTGACTATGTCTTCGATAGGGCGGCTCCTGAACCTTCCTCTTATTTCGGGGATAGCACAGTATGTACAATTGTTGCTGCAGCCCTCGGCTATCTTAATATATGCATAAAACGGCTCTGTCGATATTATCCTGCCGCCGCTTATATCAAGATCAGTCTTTGCGCCGTAGGAACAGACCGTTTTCTTATCTATCAATATATCACGGATTATGTCACAGATTTTTTCATTGGAGCCCAGCCCCACTACAGCGTCAAGCTCGGGGATCTCCTTTGCCATTTCATCTCTGTAACGCTCAGCAAGGCAGCCCGTTGCTATAACAGCCTTTATCCTGCCCTCCTGCTTCAAAGTGCAGAACTCCAGTATAGTGTCTATTGCCTCCTGCTTGGCACTCTCGATAAAGCCGCAGGTGTTTACAATAACAACATCTGCGAGTGCTGCATCGGCAGTGAGCTCAAAGCCGTCTTTTTTCACAAGCGACAGCATATGCTCGGCATCGACCTGATTTTTAGGACACCCAAGCGACACCATTCCGACCCTTACAGCCATTTCTCTACACCTCTCTCATAGCGGCACACGTCCGCTGAATACAATTACATAATATTATACCACGATTATCCGAATAAGTCAACCACATTTTCCCGATTTGCCTTATTTGTAATGTCAAAACAAAAGCTTCCGCCACGAAAAAGGCGGAAGCAGGCACTTTACTGCTCTTTAAGAAGTTTCTTCATTACCCAGCCGTTTGTACCCTTATAGTCGATGTAGACCCACTTTTCTCCTGTGGAGTCCTCTGTGGTCTGACCGTAGCCTGTTACGGTGTCACCGTCAGGGATTTTAAGCTGAACATCATAGTTCCTTGAAGGCCCGAACCTGAGATTCAGATAAGTAGTATCCGAGGTGACCTTATAGGACCTTGTGCCGTCATAGCTGTTTGTGTCCGAAAGCTGATAGAGGGCATCCTTCTTGAAGGCGGTAGTGGTGGTTGTGGTCTTTTTAGTCTGAGGGGCTTTCGCTGCAGTGGTTGTGGTTTCAGGCTCGGATTCTGCTTTTCCCGTCATTGTGGCACGGATATCCATATCATAGCCGTCATCAAAGCTTACGTCAGTATCAAGGTGACCTGTAACGGTGGTAGTGGTGGTATAGCCGTCAAAATCCTCGTCATCGGTATCGGGAGTAAGCTCACGGACTGCCGTCTTTGTGGTAACAACAGTTCTTCGGGTCGTAGTCACCGTCATTGAGGTTGTTGTCGTCTGTTCATCTCTGTTATTAAACATAGAGCAGCCTGTCAGCACCGCAGCAAGGAGAGCTCCCGCTGCTGCGAGCACAAGTGCTCTCTCATTTTTCTCTCTCATAGTATCCCTCTTTTTACACTAAGCCGAGCAGTCTCTCAGCGTTTTTGCCGAGGATAAGCTCCTTTTTGTCGTCACTTATGGGCAGGCGGAGTATTTTCTCTTTTATCAGCTTCGCATTGTCCCAGGGGCAGTCACTGGCGAACAGTATCCTTTCTGCACCGTGCCTGCTTATTATCTTTTCTGCCATATCATCGGGGCAGGCATTTCCGAAGGCTGTATCAAAGTACACCTCACCGCCGACACCTGCCAGCTTTTCAAGCACCTCATTATACATAAAGTTCCCGCCCCAATGAGCAAGTATTATCTTCATCTGAGGGTGCTTTTTTATAAGCCTCAGTGCCCTGTCGGGAGAGCAGTGTACCTTTTCGGGAGATACCGGATCAAAGCCCGAATGAAACAGCACAGGCACGCCCTTTTCGCTAAGGGCATCGTAAAACTCATCGAAGCTCTCGTCATCTGCATAGAAATGCTGATAATCGGGGTGGAGCTTCAAGCCTTTAAGCCCCAGCGAAAGCGCATGATCGAGTTCTTCTCTCCAGTCCTCTGCCTGTGGGTGCAGAGCCATGAACGGGATAAAACGTTCCCTGTCCTGAGCTGCTGCCCAGTCATT
>ONLC01000269.1 GCA_900318545.1 uncultured Eubacteriales bacterium | reverse complement strand
TCGCCCAGATAAGCCTCAGCATCAGCCTTGAGCTTCTGGAGGATCATAGCGGAGATCTCCTGAGGAGTATACTCCTTATCGCCCATCTTTGCCTTATAGTCAGAACCCATATGTCTCTTGATGGAAATAACTGTGTTCTCATAGTTTGTAACTGCCTGTCTCTTAGCTACCTGACCTACAAGTCTGTCGCCGTTCTTAGAGATACCTACTACGGAAGGAGTAGTTCTAGCGCCTTCGCTGTTAGGGATAACGACTGCTTCGCCGCCTTCCATAACTGCTACGCATGAGTTAGTTGTACCAAGGTCTATACCAATGATCTTTGCCATAAAATATCATCCTTTCAAGTTATATAAATATCATTTGTTATTATCTTATCATGTCACTACGGATTTGCGACTACTACCATCGCATACCTTATGACCTTTTCGCCTATCCTGTAGCCCTTCTGGAAAACCTGAGCTACCACATTCTCACCGAGTTCGGGATCTTCTATCTGGTTGACTGCATTTGCCACATTGGGATCAAAAGTCTCGCCCTGAGGGTCTATCACTTCAACACCAAGTTTAGCAAGTACATCGTTGAACTGCTTGAAGATCATCTCGATGCCTGCCTTATAAGCTTCATCCTGAGTTTCTGTACCCAGTGCTCTTTCAAAATTGTCGATAACAGTAAGTATCTCTGCCACCGTATCGCCCTTGACCGAAGCCGAAAGCTCCAGCCTTTCCTTAGCTGAACGCTTACGGAAATTATCGTACTCAGCCATGAGCCTTAAATACTTATCTTTAGTATCGTCAAGCTCCTTTTTCAGCTTTTCCTCTTCGCTCTCCTCAGGCTGCTCATTTTCCTCTTCATCCTTTTTCTCCTCGGTGTCCTCAGCCTCTGCTGTATCGGTCACCGTCTCCTCTTCTTCCAACTGCTCTTCATTCTCAAGATCTGTAACCATTGACTGCGCCTGCCTTTCCTATAATTCTTTATCATCATCGGAGACGTCGTCACGCTGTGAGATCATATCGCTGATCCTTGATGTGAAGTACTCCAGATATGGGATAAACTTTGCATAATCGATCCTCATGGGACCTATAAGTCCCAACGCACCTGCGGTACGTCCGCCCTTTGAGAACGGTGAGGTTATTATCGACGAATTGTGTATCACAAAACCGTCCTTTTCAGGCGAGAACATAACGTTCAGCCCCGAGAACGTCCCGTCGATAAAATCCATAAGCTCTTTTTCATTATCAAGAAAAGAGATTATCTCGCTCTGATCGAAATCCTTACAGGTCAGCAGATTTTTCTGACCTTTTAAAATAACGCTCCGATCAAGTTCCTTAGTCATCTTAACAAGCTCTGATACCAAAGGTGAGAGGGTCATCATATATGTGCCCATCGCTTCGGTAAGCTTGCTTATATAATCATCAGACAGTTCCTCCAGCGGTACACCGTTGAGGTTCTGCTTTACGAAATTGTCAAAAAATTCAAGCTGTTCATGGGTCAGGTCGAATTCAAGTCGGCAGACCTTATTTTTGATCTCACCGTTTGACGTTATCATAAGTATAACGTACATTCGCTTACCCGTAGGTATAACCTCGACCTTTGATATTATTGAAAACTTAGGCGTTGAATTCGCCACGACCGTAGCACACTTTGTAAGTTCTGCCAATGCAAGAGATGCTTTTTCCACCAGATCTTTTTCTGTAACGAAATCCTCGGGAAGCATCGCATCCAGTTCTTTTTTCTCATCCTCACTGAGAGGATCCTGCTCCATCAGTCTATCAACATACAGCCTGTAGCCTTTATACGTAGGCACTCTGCCTGCCGAGGTGTGAGGCTGTTCAAGATAACCCTGTTTTTCGAGCTCCGCCATCTCATTCCTGATGGTTGCGCTCGATGCTTTCACATGGGACATTATCGCCTTAGAACCGACCGGCTCACCGCTGACAATGTACTCGTCCACGACCGCAGTCAATATTTTCAGTTTTCTGTCATCCATATGTTCACCATCCTGCCCGACCACATCATTTGATTTAGCACTCTTGGTTTTCGGGTGTTAGCACTCAATCTCTTTGAGTGCTAAGTATAGTTTATACCTTTTTTCAAATTTTGTCAAGGGCTTGCGACTTTATTTTTCTCCAAACTTTGCAAATTATCCTAACCTGTTCAGTGCATTTTGCACAAATCAGTTTTCATCTTTCATGGAAATAGGATTTTTGAAGATAAAATAGACCCGTACAGGTCATTTAGCACCTGTACGGGTCTATTTCCAATATTACAATTTCCTTGCGGCTATATAAAATCTGTGTACATTACCGCACACATATCCCTTGTGCTTTATCTCATTCTCTACAGCCATAAGCTGTTCAAAGCATTTATCCACTGAAAAACCTACAAATTCCCATTCTATAATCTTTGCAAACCATACAAGAGCCGCAGTATCAAAAAATCTTATGGGCGGATGAGCTTCATTGCTTTCAAGAATTATAAATCCTGCGTTTTCAAGTTTTTGTAAGCAATGCGTCAGATCATGCCCCACATACTGTTTAGGCACATCTGGCAGCAGCATCTCCACAAGCTCACGGTCATTATCCTCGCCGACCTGTTGAGTTATAAACATACCACCG
>ONLC01000098.1 GCA_900318545.1 uncultured Eubacteriales bacterium | reverse complement strand
CAAGCTCAAATTAACTCCGTTCGACTTGCATGTGTTAAGCGTGCCGCCAGCGTTCGTCCTGAGCCAGGATCAAACTCTTAATTTAAGTTGTATCCTAATATCCAACTAGTTGGATAATATGATCTCAGTTCACATTCATCGTTTCCAATGAATCACTGTGCGTGTGTCTTTCTTTTCAGTCCCGACACCTTGGACTCCTCTAAGTTATTCACTCAAAGGTCTTAACTAAAGGGTTTTCTTTCGTTATTGTTCGGTTTTCAAGATGCAAGTTTTTGCTTCCTCTTTCCGAGTCAGCTTGTCTATTATATCACAACAGTTTCCATTTGTCAAGCCTTTTTTTGAAAAAAATTCAATTTTTTTCTTAACGCTTTGAAAACTGTTTATTTTTCACGCTTTTGTGCTCTGAAAGCCTCAGCTGTTAGCCCCGATAAGTCCCGAAATTATGCTGTACGAGTACCACAGCAGGCAGATCAGCGTCATCGGGTTCGAGAATACAGTCTGCCGCACCTGCTTTATTGAGAGGGCGTGCTGCTCTTCCTTGAATCTGAGCTTGTTCACATTCATACAGCCGACAAAAAAGCCGATAAAGCCTGCCACAGCAATTATGCTCATAACTATTGTGCCGTCCTTGTCAACGCCGAGGGCAGATGTTATGTCGGTCATTTCAGCCATGAGGTTATTGAACGAGTGCATTATGATCGACGGCACTATCGAGCCGCTTTCAACTGCGACTATCGCATAAAGCAGTCCCGAGATGAACGCCCCGACGCCCTGGGGGATATTCCCGTGCATAAGCCCGAAGCAAAGTGCCGAAAGCAGCACCGCAGGGCTCTTCCCGTATTTTGAGAGCACACTCAGTATCATTCCACGATAGAGTATCTCCTCAATGATCGGTGCAGCAAGAATAGTGTATGCAGCCTGCAGGATTATTGCCGCTGCCGAAGGGTGAGTTATCGTAAAGTCAGCGTCGGGAACGCTTATGCCGCTGTTTCCGAGGATAGTCACAAGGTAGCTTACTATCATTGTGGCAAACAGGTTTACAACGTGGTCAGGAGTCGTCCAGAGAACACCCGTGAGCACCTTTTTCTTATCAGGGCGAAGCCAGCTGCCAAGCTGCCCCTTGAACAATGCGTGCATACCCACCATTACTATTGCCAGACTTACACAGGTTATACTGATATTTCCCGACATTTTAAATGCCGTTGACTGAACAATGTCCTGATTATTCACAAGATAGTTCATAGCCGTTTTTACATTAAGAGTAAAATTCCCGTCACAGACCCAGTATGCAGCAAGGTAGAACACATACCGCAGTCCGTAGGTAAGCAGCTGATACAGCATAAGCAGAAAGCCCAGCTTGTAACAGTCCAGTGCTATGTAGTTTTTTTCTTCCTTCTGCTCAGATGTCAGAGGTCTTACCGACAGGTTCATGTTCTCACCCTCTCCTTTTGATGACTTATCTAGTATAACACACCTTATGTGATAATTGCAAGGCAGAACAGTCGCAAGTTGAGCAAAATTGTGAACTAAAAGTAAACAATTTGTGATGCCTATTGCATTTCAGATTCTATGAGTTATAATATATTTAGCACTCAAAGAACCAGAGTGCTAAAACGTTGTTTTCAATAATATACTATATATAAAGGAAAGGTTGATTAAAATGCCCGAAACAAAGGAATTCAAAGCGGAATCAAAAAGACTGCTCGATATGATGATCAATTCGATCTACACACATAAGGAGATCTTCCTCAGAGAGATCATCTCGAACGCCAGTGACGCTATCGACAAGCTGTACTTCAAGTCACTGACCGATACATCGGTTGGTATGAACAAGTCGGATTTTGAAATAAAGCTTGCGGCTGACAAGGAGAAAAGAACTCTCACCATTTCGGATAACGGTATAGGCATGACTGAGGACGAGCTTGAAAACAACCTCGGTACTATTGCAAACTCTGGCTCGTTCGCGTTCAAGAAGGATAATGAGCTCGGTGACGATGTTGACATTATCGGTCAGTTCGGTGTAGGCTTCTACTCTACCTTTATGGTAGCTAAGGAGGTCACAGTTATTACCAAGGCTTACGGCTCGGACAAGGCTTACAAGTGGCAGTCAAACGGTGTTGACGGCTACACGATCGAGGAGACCGAAAAGCCTGACGGTGTCGGCACAACCATCACCCTTACGATGAAGGACGATACCGATGATGACAAGTACTCCGAGTACCTTGACCAGTATCAGCTGCAGTCGCTTGTAAAGAAGTATTCCGACTATATCCGCTTCCCTATTAAAATGGAGGTAGAGAAGACCCACTACGAGGACGCTGACAAGGAGCCTACCGTAACCCATGAGGTTGAAACCCTCAACAGCATGACCCCTGTATGGAAGAAGAACAAAAACGAGCTCACAGACGAGGACTACAACAACTTCTATATGGAGAAGTTTATGGACTATGAGCCCCCTATTACACATATCCACTCGAAGAACGAGGGCGTTGCCACCTACGACGCTCTGCTCTACATTCCTGCGAGAGCACCCTTTGACTACTACTCCAAGGATTATGAGAAGGGCTTGCAGCTTTACTCCAGCGGAGTTATGATAATGGAAAAGTGTGCTGACCTGCTCCCCGACTGGTTCAGCTTTGTAAAGGGTGTAGTTGATTCCGAGGATCTGTCGCTTAACATCTCCCGTGAGCTTTTACAGCATGACAGACAGCTGAAGATCATCGCTAAGAACCTTGAAAAATCCATCAAGAACGAGCTTACCAAAATGCTCAAGAACGATCGTGAAAAGTACGAGAAGTTCTATGATGTGTTCGGACTGCAGTTCAAGTTCGGAATTTATCAGTCTTACGGTGCAGCTAATGAGACACTCAAAGATCTGCTTATGTTTAAGTCATCATTCGAGGGCAAGAATGTAACACTTGCCGAGTACGTTTCAAGAATGAAGGAGGATCAGAAGGAGATCTACTATGCCTGCGGTGAAAGTGCCGAGAGGATAGAGAAGCTTCCGCAGATAGAAAAGTTTAAGGACAAGGGACTTGAAGTGCTCTACCTCACAGCCGATGTTGATGAGTTCGCTGTAAAGGTAATGATGAACTATGACGGCAAGGCATTCAAGTCAATAAGCGATGCCGACCTCGACCTTGACACCGAGGAGGAGAAGGAAGCCGCAAAGAAGCTCGATGAAGAAAACAAGGATATGTTCGAGTTTATGCAGAAGGCTCTTGACGGCAAGGTAAAGACAGTTCGTCTGTCAAGCAAGCTGAAATCTCACCCTGTATGCCTGTCCTCTGACGGTGCTATCACAATTGAGATGGAAAAGGTACTGAACGCTATGCCTCAGAACGAGGGCAACAAGGTCAAGGCTGAAAAGGCACTGGAGATAAACCCCGACCACCCGATCTTCGCAAAGCTGAAAGACCTTTTCGCAAGCGACAAGGACAAGCTCACCGATTATACAAAGCTCCTTTACTCGCAGGCACTCCTCATTGAGGGAATGTCGGTTGAGGACCCTGTGGAGTTTGCAAATCTGGTCTGCGGACTTATGGTATAAAACAAAGCACAGACACCCCTGCTGTATAACGGCAGAGGTGTCTTTTTTTGTAATATCAAGACAGTTTTCATCATTATTCCACTTGCTTGCGGCGGCATACAGCATTCTTCCGACAGGGTAGTCAATAAGTCTTGTATAGCCGAACTGCTTAGGGTGGTAGGGGGAACGGGGGCATAGCCCCAGTGGGCAGGGAAAACCTTGCACCGCCTTCGCGACGTTCTTTGGCTTTGACTTCTCTTACCTTGACCGCAGAGATAGATAGTGCGAACTTAGTTAGATAGATCCTCGGGGTCTGGGGCTTTAGCCCCAGTGGGGCAAAGGGGCGAAGCCCCCTCCTCCTTAACCCAGCCGAGGCTGTCTGGACGTAATGTCCAGACCTGACGAGGCTAATCTCCGCACTATCTTTCTCCGCGTTCAAGGAGTGAAAAATCCTAAACAAAGGTACGACGCGTATTAGCCGTGCGGCGAGCACCTGCTTCAATCCTTTTTTAAGATTGAAATAGTATCCTATAGCTTTAGAGGATATGTTAAATAAATTATAGCATTTTCTATTTATTTCAAGGATTTTTAGTGCTATAATATGCCGAGTAAGAAAAGAATTTGTATCGGAGTGTTACTATGTTCCAGTTAAGATGGCTATGGAAAAATATGAAGGGCAGCCGAGCGGCTTACATCGCTGCGCTGTTGCTGTCTATTGCCTGCAATGCTATGTATATAACCTCGCCTTATTTTCAGTCGAGGATAATCGACACGTTTATTTCAAACGACAATGCAGCCGAAAACCTTAAAAATCAGAGGGGGCTTCTTTGGTGGCTGCTAATCGGAATGGTGGGCTTTACTCTGCTGAGGACGATCCTCCAGTATGCCTGCAATATGTACTACGAGACAAGCTCTCAGGGCATGATCTACAGGGTGAGAACTCACCTCTTCCGAAAGATCGAAAACCAGGATATGGACTTCTACGACCGCTACCGCACAGGCGACCTGATGACACGTCTTACAGGCGACCTTGACATGGTAAGGCACATGGTATCGTGGGTAATTAAAGGCTGCGTGGAGTCAATAGCACTGTTCACAGCTTCAATGGTTTACTTCTTCACTATCGACTGGAGAACTGCCCTCTGTATTATGGCTATGACGCCTGCTATCTTTATCATCACAAGACGCTTTTCAAAGAAGGCAGGCCCTGCCTACCGAAAGGTAAGAGAGGCATCGTCTGACCTTAACACTGCAGCACAGGAGAACATCTCGGGAAACAGAGTTGTTAAAGCCTTCGCAAGAGAGCAGTTTGAAATGGACAAGTTCCGTGAGCGTGACGAAGCATACAGGACAGCGAATATCTCCGCTGCAAAGGTCTGGCTGAAATTCCAGCCGATGATCGACCTTGCGGCAGGCTCGCTTGCTGTAGTGCTGCTGCTCTGCGGCGGTATCTTTATGATAAAGCAGCACCTCACCATGGGGCAGTATGTAGCTATCTCGGGACTGCTGTGGGCAGTAAGCAACCCTATGAGAAATATGGGAAACTACGTCAATGACTTCTTCCGCTTTATGGCATCGGCAGGAAAGATAATCGAGATCTATTACGAAGCTCCGAAGATAGTTGACCGCAGCGACGCAGTTGAGGACAAGGATCGCTTAAAGGGCGAAATAGAGTTCAGAAACGTTTCCTATTCTATCAAGGGCAAGCCTATTCTTAAAGACCTGAACTTTAAGATAAACGCAGGAGAGCACGTTGTTATAATGGGCTCTACAGGCAGCGGAAAGACCTCGCTCATAAACCTTATACCAAGATTCTACGAGTGTACAGAGGGGCAGGTGCTCGTTGACGGAAAGGACGTCAGGGAGCATAAGCTTAAAACCCTCAGGCAGAATATAAGCATTGCCACTCAGGACGTGCTTCTGTATTCCGATACGATAGACTCAAACATCGCCTTCGGTGACAGCGACCTCGAGGAGGCTTATGTAAAGCACTGTGCCGAGCTTGCGGCGGCCTCCGAGTTTATTGAAAAGCTCCCGATGAAGTACGAAACTATAGTCGGCGAGCGTGGAGTAGGTCTCTCTGGCGGACAGAAACAGCGTATCTCTCTGGCGAGAGCACTCGCTGTAAAGCCTGCTGTGCTAATTCTCGACGATACAACCTCCGCTGTTGATATGGAGACCGAGAGCTTCATTCAGAACAGCCTTGATAAACGCCTTGACTTCCCCTGCACAAAAATAGTTATCGCACAGAGGATATCCTCCTCACGCAATGCGGATAAGATAATCATTCTCGAAAACGGCAGTATTGCCGACATAGGCACTCACGATGAGCTTATTCAGCACGAGGGCTACTACAAGCAGATCTATGAGCTTCAGAGCGGAATAAACTGTGCTCCCGAAAGCGAGGTGAGCACAAATGGCTAGGAACAAATACGATGTTGACGAACAGCTCGAGACCCCTTTTGATTTCAGTCACCTGAAGCGCTCGTTCAAGTACATAAAACGCTATCGCTCAAAAATGATACTCTCGCTCGTCATCAGTATTCTTGCGGCAATAGCAGGTCTTATCGGGCCGCTGATAACTCAGAGAGCACTTGACGTTTCCATACCCAAAGGCAGGATAGGCGAGCTTATCTTCTTAGCTGTGCTCCTTCTTTTCTGCACAGGGCTGAGTGTGCTACTTGGCAATATCAGAGGCCGCATTATGACGGTTGTAGGTCAGAACATTATCTTCGACATAAGAGAGGACCTTTTCGCACACCTTCAAAAGCTCCCCTTCACCTACTACGATGACCGCCCTCACGGAAAAATACTTATCCGTGTTATCAACTATGTAAACTCCGTATCGGATATGCTCTCAAACGGAATAATCAACTTCATTATGGAGATACTTAATATGATCTTCATTCTGATCTTCATGCTGATAGTTGATGTAAGGCTTACGCTTGTGGCGCTCTCGGGTCTGCCCCTCTTTATGGCGCTGATGTTTGCTATCAAAAAGCATCAGAGAAAAGCATGGCAGGACGTTTCAAACAAGAGCTCAAATATGAACGCATATTTGCAGGAGAACATAGTCGGTGCCCGTATCACTCAGGTATTTACCCGTGAGGAAGAAAACGCAGGTATTTACGACAAGCTCAACAACAGCTACCGCAAAAGCTGGATGAAGGCAGTAAGGCTCTCAAACCTTGTGTGGCCGACCACCGATAATATCTCCACACTGGTAAGGGCTGCAATGTTCGCAGTCGGACTGCTGGTACTGCCTGCATCTACAGTGTCGCTCGGAACGCTCGCCGCTATGACGGGCTATGCATCACGCTTCTGGCAGCCTATAATGAGTATCTCGAACATCATCAACAGCTTTATCAACAATATCGCCTACCTTGAGCGTATCTTTGAGACTCTTGACGAGCCTGTAACTATCTCCGATAAAGAGGGTGCCGAGCCTATCGGTGAGATCTCGGGACAGGTTTCGTTCAATGATGTTACCTTTGCTTACGAGGAGGGCAACAACGTTATCGAGCATATAAGCTTCGATGTAAAGCCGGGTGAAAGCATAGCACTTGTTGGACCTACAGGCGCAGGAAAGTCAACGATAGTGTCGCTTATCTCACGCTTCTACGATTTAACTGACGGCTCTATCACAATGGACGGCAAGGACATTTCAGAGGTAACGCTGAGCTCTCTCAGAAGCCAGATGGGAATAATGCTTCAGGACAGCTTCATTTTCAGCGGAACTATTATGGACAATATCCGCTACAGCAAGCTTGACGCTACAGACAGCGAGGTCATAAAGGCTGCCAAGACCGTCTGCGCCGACCGCTTTATAAACCTCATGGAGGACGGCTATGACACCGAAGTAAATGAGCGCGGTTCAAAGCTATCAGGCGGAGAAAAGCAGCTTATAAGCTTTGCAAGAACGCTCCTCAGTGATCCGAAAATACTCGTCCTTGACGAGGCGACCTCCTCAATTGATGCCAAGACTGAGGCGCTCCTCCAGCAGGGAATCGCAGAGCTTCTCAAAGGCAGAACATCGTTTATTATAGCGCACAGGCTCTCAACGATCAGAAACTGCGACAGGATAATGTACATTGATGGAAAAGGCATTTTAGAAAGCGGCACACATGACGAACTCATGGAAAAGAAGGGCGCATACTACGAGCTTTACACCTCGCAGGCAACATAAA
>ONLC01000147.1 GCA_900318545.1 uncultured Eubacteriales bacterium | reverse complement strand
GAAGAGGAAATGCAGAAGTTCAACAACTCTGTTGACGTTCTCAGCGAGGCATTTGACAGCCTGAGCGTATAATCCGAAAAAGCAGAAAAAGAGTCGGCACAGCCGACTCTTTTTTTATTTTAAAGTATGTTCTCCGCCCGTTATGATCATGAGCTTCCCTGCCGTGAGCTTTCGGCTCACATCGGGAGTGCCGTCAAATTCTCTTGCCCAGGCAAGATCGTCTGCTCCGTAAATGCTCAAAGCATAGTCTAAAGCCTGCTGAACGCTGTCTCCGCACAGGAGCGAATAAACCAATGCGTCCTCGGCTTCGGCTATGTAGTACGAGTATATGTCCCCGTTCACTGCGATAAGACCCTTTACTCCAAGCTGTCTGAATGTTTTTGTCAGCCGGTCGCTGTCTGCCGAGCGGCAGGCGTTTATAAACACCATTCTGCCCGAAAGCTCGTCCTTGGAATACTGCGTGGAGAAAAACTGCGGTCTGGCACAATAGTATTTTGCCTTTGGCATTATCAGCTCGAACAGCTGACCCGAACGCAGCTCCCTTGAATACTTCTTTAAGCTCTTTTCTGTTACCGCCTCGCCAAAGCAGAGAGCTGCCTGCTTTTTGTAAATAAAGCCGTGTCCGTCAAGGAAGATCATATCCTCACTTTTGAGAGCTGTTTCAAGCTCCTTCATCGTGACATCGGTATCAAGCTCTGTTTTCATACCGTTTGCATTCCATATCTCAGTGCGCTTTCGCACCCATTGCTCAAGGCTCTTATCGGTATAAAAACCAAACACCTTTGCTTTAAGACCAAGGCTCTCTGCATTTGCACGGGCAGTCTCATCAAGGCGATTGTTAATTACAAGGTCGCCCTTGTCATCAAGCACTGCATAACCCTTGTCAGCCCCCGAAAGAGCCTTATCGAAGGTGTTTATCATCACTGCACCGTAGGAGCCGTCACCGTAGGTAAACTCAAACGTCCGATTTTCATCATTGAAGGTATATTTCTCGATCAGCTCGTCTTTGGTAAGCTTTTTAAGCTCGCTTTCCACGAGCTTTTTTCTGTTCTCAATGCTCTGACGCACAAAGCCGTCCTGATCGGTCACAGCCGAAAGCTTCTTGTCAGCCTTCAGGTGAACGTCAACAGATATCTCTGTTCTGAGCCTTATTATGTATCTCGCACTGAGCACCACAGCCAGAACTACCGCCACAGACAATACCGCAATAATGATAGCCGTAAGCTTTTTGTTTCGTTTCTTTTTGGGCTTCAGCATTATTCTGCCGCAGCCCGGGCAGACCTCACGTTCAGCAAATATTTTGCTGTTACATTCCGGGCACCGCACAAAACGACGTTTTCTTCTTAACCTCAAATTACCACCCTAGATCATGGAATATACTGCATTGACTACCGCCTTTGAAAGCGAGGTAGTGCCTGCCCCTGCTCTCTGAACGAACAGAACTGTCGAGAGCTTTTCATCGGGATCAACAAGAATATAGGTACCTGTCCAGCCGTCCCAGCCAAAGCTTCCCTTTGAAGCGATAAGGCTTGCCTTGTTCGGGTCTTCAAGTATCCTTACGAAATTTGCATAGCCGAAGCCCCTGCACGAATCCCAGTCAAAGGTACGCCTCTGATCCTTTGTGAGAGCATTCATACGCATAAACTCAACTGTCTTTCTGCCGAGAACTCTCACGCCCTTATATGAACCGTTTGAAAGTGCGGCTCCAAGCTTTGCAAGATCCTCAGCAGTTGTGAAAATGCCTGCTCCGCCCGACTGGAATGCAGGCTCCTCGGTATAATCATAAATGCAGAGGTTTACCCAGTCAAGCACCTTTCTGTTCTCCCCTGCCCCTTCATAAAGGACTGCAAGCCTGTCAAGCTTGTCCTTAGGGCAATAGAAGGCTGTATCAGCCATTCCGAGTGGCTCAAAGATGTTTTCCTTAAGATAATCACCATAGCGTTTGCCTGTGACAGTTTCGACTACGGCTCCGAAAATATCAGCCGAGGAACCGTAGCTCCACTGCTCTCCTGCATCAAACATAACAGCACACTTGCCTGCCTTGTGTGCAAATTCAAGAGTGCTCATCTGCCTGCCCTCTTTAGTGCCGGCATCAAGCTCTCCCCATACATCTGATATTTCCTGACCGCCCTCACGGCCGTCACCCGGATATGCAATTCCGGAGGTCATATCAAGCAGGTCCCTCAGCGTGATCGGCCTTGAAACAGGTATACGCTTTCCGTTCTCTATAAAGGCAGCATCGGCAAACTCGGGGATATACCATTCAAGCCTGTTGTCGAGCTCAATAAGTCCACTCTCCAGAAGCTGCATAGCAGCAGTTCCCGTTATCACCTTCGAGCATGAAAATGCCTTGCAGATAGTATCCTCACGGAAGGCTCTTCCTTTTTCCGCATCGGCAAGACCGCAGCTATAGCGGTATAGCTCCTCTCCGTTTTTCATAACAACGGCTGCTGCACCTGTTTCAGTGCCGCAGTCAATGAATCTGTTCATTATATCATTGATCTTTTTCTCATTAAACATAAAACCGCCTCCGTTCTTGTCAGCAATAAATGCTCAGCATTTATTATAGCACTATTGCAAGGATTAGTCAACCAAATACATTTATGAATTACAAAGAAAAATTTACAAAATATTGTTATATTAGCCTTTGTGAATATGTTATAATAATTGTATCTATTATAGGAGTGATTATATGCTTACTTACGAGCTGAAAAATGATAAATATACAGCTATGCTGCCTGCACTCTCATTCGGAACAGCAGGCTTTGAGAATAATGACAATGACGAGACCTATTTCAGCCTTATGGACAGGTACTTTGAGCTTGGCGGAAGATGCATTGATACTGCAAGAGTTTACTGTGAATGGCTCGAGGGCGGTCACGGTGCGAGCGAGAGCGTTATCGGGCGCTGGATGAAGGAAAGAGGAAACCGCTCGGAGATACTTCTCTGCACTAAGGGCGGCCACCCCGCTATGGAGAGCATGAATGTCGGCAGGCTTTCGTATGCCGATGTTGAATACGATCTGAACGAAAGCCTGAAGGCATTGCAGACCGACTATGTGGATATCTATTTTCTGCACAGAGATGATACCTCTGTACCTGTCAGCGAGATAATGACTACCCTCAACAAGTTTTACAATGAGGGTAAGATACACTTTATAGGCGTTTCAAACTGGACTACAAAGCGAATTGAAGAGGCTAACAAATACGCTGAGAAAAACGGCCTCGAGCCGATAAGGGTAAGCCAGATAAGCTACAGTCTTGCACACGCAAGCCCCGAAACTATTGGAGACCCGACTGTTGTCTGCATGGATACCAAGGAGTTTGACTGGTACAAGAAGCACAGCTTCCCTGTTATGGCGTACTCTCCGCAGGCAAAGGGCTTTTTCGCAAAGCTTGCAAAGGGCGACACCGCAACAAACCTCCCCGAGGGTCAGTATGCGACAGTTGCAAACCTCGCAAAGCTTGCTAAGGTGAAGATAATCAGCGCAAAGACAGGCTGCCCTCCTGCAGTGATACCGCTTGCATATCTTAACAGTCAGCCGTTTTTTGTATCGTCTGTGTTTGCGGTAACAAAGCTCTGGCAGCTTGATGAGGATATGTCCGCACAGGACGCAAGGTACGACAAAAAGACAGTGGCTTTCCTTGAAAATGCACTCTGATGTAAAAAGTTTTCCCCCGATGCTGTTTTTCAGACAGTTCGGGGGTCTGTTTATGTTTAAATGAACGAAAATTGAAAAACAAGGGAAAATCCCTTGACAAATGTGAAATTGTGTGGTATACTATGTAAAGTTTGATGGCTTTACAGCAAGTCGGAATATCGGTTCGGAGGTGCGGAAAATGGCAAAGGAGCTCAGATACAGTGTTCTTCTTGACATTTACGGTCCTCTTCTGACTGATAAGCAGAGAGAGATAATGGAGTTTTATTATAACGAAGATCTCTCACTTGGCGAGATAGCTGATGAACTTGGGATATCAAGACAGGGCGTACATGATGCTGTGAAGAAGGGCTCCGATGCTCTTGATGAGTATGACGAAAAGCTTGGATTTTCAAAGCTTGACGGGCAGAGATATGAGGAGCTCAAGGAGATCAAAAAGCTGGCTCTGGCTGTGTTTGAGGAATGCCAGAGAAAGAATTATGCGAGGAGCATTGCCGAGAAGACTATAGTTCTGCTCGAAACGCTCGATGAAAAGCTTGAAGAATATAACGCTCCCGAACTTTCGGGAGGATTTGAGATAAAAAAGTAAAGGAGGACCTGTGCTGTGGCTTTTGAAGGACTTTCAGAGAAGCTTAACGGTGTGTTCAAACGCCTAAAATCAAGAGGTAAGCTGACCGAGGCTGACGTTAAGGAGGCCATGCGTGAGGTCAAGATGGCTCTGCTTGAAGCGGACGTAAGCTATAAGGTAGTTAAGGACTTTATAAGCAGCGTTACCGAGAGAAGTGTCGGTGAAGAGGTACTGCAGAGCCTTACTCCCGGACAGCAGGTCATTAAGATAGTTAATGAAGAGCTTATTAAGCTCATGGGTGAGGCTAACTCAAAGATCAATTTCCCGAACAAGCCGCCATGCGTTGTTATGATGTGCGGTCTGCAGGGTTCAGGTAAGACTACCCATGCGGCTAAGCTTGCAAAGATGTTCAAAAAGGACGGAAAGAGACCTCTGCTGATAGCTGCCGATGTTTACAGACCTGCGGCTATTGACCAGCTGAAAATTGTCGGAGAGAGAGCCGAGGTAGCTGTCTTTGAGATGGGTCAGATCGACCCGAGAAAGATTGTAAAAGAGGGTCTTAAGCACGCTAAGGATTACGGTAACGACCTTGTTATCATAGATACGGCAGGACGTCTGCATATTGATGAGGAGCTTATGGACGAGCTCAAGGACATCAAGAAGATCGCAGAGCCGAACGAGATAATGCTCGTTGTCGATGCTATGATCGGTCAGGACGCTGTTAAGGTAGCGTCTGCTTTCGATGAGGCTCTGGGTATAGATTCGGTAATACTTACAAAGCTTGATTCGGATACCCGTGGTGGTGCGGCACTGTCCGTGCTGGCAGTAACAGGTAAGCCTATCAAGTTCGTTGGTATGGGAGAAAAGCTTGACGAGTTTGAGCCCTTCCACCCTGAAAGAATGGCTTCCCGTATCCTTGGAATGGGCGATATGCTCACCCTTATCGAGAAGGCTCAGCAGACGTTTGATGAGAAAGAGGCTCAGAAGCTTGCTGACAAAATGCAGGAAAAAGGCTTTGACCTTGATGACCTGCTCGCTCAGATGCAGCAAATTCACAAAATGGGCTCTGTAGGCTCACTGATAAAGATGCTTCCCGGTGCTAATAAGGTAACTGACGAGCAAATGGAGCAGGGCGAGGCTCAGCTTAAAAAGACCGAGGCTATGATAAACTCGATGACCAAGGCTGAGAGAGCAAAGCCCTCGATAATTGACCCGAAAAGAAAGAGAAGAATTGCTGCAGGAAGCGGTACTACCGTTACTGATGTGAACCAGCTTCTCAAGCAGTTTGAGCAGATGCAGCAGATGATGAAGAAATTCGGCATCGGCGGAAAGCTCCACTCTAAAAAGGCTAAGAAGAACAGAAAGGCTCTTCTTAAAGGTCTAGGCGGAAATATGCCGCCCTTAAACTGATCTGAAGCGGTTCCCCGCTTGGATATATTAAGAACACTATATGGAGGTGAATATAAATGGCAGTAAAGATCAGACTCAGAAGAATGGGTGCTAAGAAGGCTCCTTTCTACAGAATTGTTGTTGCTGATTCCAGATACCCCAGAGACGGACGTTTCATCGAGGAGC
>ONLC01000097.1 GCA_900318545.1 uncultured Eubacteriales bacterium | reverse complement strand
TCGATTGGTCTTACAAGATAAGGGGTGGCAAAGGTGTTGTCAACGATAAGCGGGATCTTATGAGCGTGAGCGATCTGCGCTATCTTTTCAATGTCAACTACCTCAGAATTAGGATTGCCGAGAGTTTCGATTTCTATTGCCTTGGTATTCTCCTTGATAGCAGCTTCAATGCCCGCATAGTCAAACGGGTCAACAAAGGTAGTATCAATGCCATAATCTTTTAATGTATGTGCAAGAAGATTATATGTACCACCGTAAATGTTCTTAGCTGCAACAATATGGTCACCTGCATGAGCGGCTGTCTGAATAGCATAAGTAATTGCTGCTGCACCGGAGCCGACTGCAAGTGCAGCCGAGCCGCCTTCAAGTGCTGCTATTCTCTGCTCAAAAACGTCCTGTGTCGGGTTTGTAAGTCTTCCGTAAATGTTTCCTGCATCTCTCAGACCGAATCTGTCTGCTGCGTGTTCACTGTTATGGAATACATACGATGAAGTAAGATAGATCGGTACTGCTCTAGCATCGGTTACGGGATCGGGATTTTCCTGACCTACGTGAAGCTGTTTAGTCTCAAATCTCAGATTTCTTTCATTTATTTTGCTCATATTAATTACCTCTTTCATTATGTATTAATTTCAAGTTGTTCAGTCTGTGTTACATTCGACCGCACATTCGTGAATCATAACAAATAAAAACTGCTGAAGTATTCATAAACGCCACCTCTTAAGTTTTAATTCCTATCTGTTTGGTATGCTTAGAGTATAACATACAATTCCGATTATGTCAATAGGAATTGAGGATATTTTTTAATTTTGTAACAAACGATATAATTCCCGCTTGAAAACTATGTATTATTGACAAAATAAACAAAGACAGCTTTAAAGGCTGTCTTTCTGCTTGTTGCAAAAGTTCTTATTAAAGGGTCTGGGGCACTGGCCCCAGTGGGTACATAGGGCGAAGCCCTATCCCCCCTTTTTAACCAGCCGAGGCTGTCTGTACGAATGTACAGACCTGACAAGGCAAAGTCTGCACTATTTTGGAGTATATCGACAGACTGAAAGACAGCTTTAATGGCTGTCTTTGTTTGTTAATTCATAAACGACTTGAAATCAAAAACTTCAGTGAGGTAATATTCTGTTTTATCAAGAAACAGTTTTATATCTTCAATGTTGTCTTTAAGCTCCTTCATTTTATAAAGGCAGCTTATCCACAAAGGTACAAGACAGCGATATAGCATAAGTACAGTATCTTTTTCAAGCTCAGAAAACTTATAATAATTGCTGACTGTTTTAAGCATATTACATATCCAATTGATTTTATCTTCAAACATATAAGGGCTTTCACGTATCAGATAATTAAGGAATACATCTTTTCCGCAAAGATTGAAATCATAAACTCCGACAAACTTTTTATTTTCATCAAGAAGAATATTAGTTGAATTCAAATCAGCCTGAAAAACCGATGTCGGAAGCATTGGATATATCTTCTCAAGTTTATTTCTGTTCTCGGTCCATAAACTCCATATACGTTCAACCTGTTTTTGAAAGACAGATGGAAGCGAACGAGCATATTCGATCCATTTCAGAGCGTTTTCAAGCACCTCATCACATTCGTCACTGGGACAAAACTTTTCAAACAGACAGTATGCTGATGGATAATCAGTATAATCAAAACGTTTATCTGCTATTTTAGCAGTCATTACCCAGATATCATTCATATAGCTTTCGTACAGAGGATCTCGCTCTGATGAATCATCGCTTCGTTCCTGAGATGGTTTAAACTTGGAATATTCTTCAGCGTATGCAATACAGTTTCTGCTCATATAGCTTACTTCAGGAAAAGAGCCTGATCTATCGCTTAGTATATCAGGACAATAATATCCGAGCTTTCTGTATTCTTCAACGGTTCTCTTCCACATAAAAATCTTTTCCGGAAACGTAAAATCATTATCAGCAAGCTTTACTACATATTTATTATCAATAGTTTCAAAGATAAGTGCTTCTCTGAAATCGCTGTCTCCCCTGCTGCTGTTTATTGTTTCACATGAAAGAGGCTCTTCATCAAAAAAGAGCTTGAAAATTCTAATTTGAGTATCAGTTGGTTTGTTCATATTATTCACCACAAAAAACGTCATAGTCTTCTTAATAAAGAACTATGACGTTTTATTGTTATCAGAGTCCGTCAGGGTTGTTTTTTATGAAGTTCCAGCTATCTGCTGTCATTTCATCAAGTCCGTACTGTGCAGTCCAGCCGAAAACTTCCTTTGCTTTCTTAGTATCAGCATAACAGATTGCTATGTCTCCTGCTCTTCTGGGTTTAACTGCATAAGGGAGCTTCCTTCCGCAGGCCTTCTCAAAGCTGTGAAGCACGTCATAAACGCTGGAGCCCTTTCCTGTTCCGAGGTTCACAGCGTCAGCACCTGTATGCTCAAGAACGTATTTCAAAGCACACAAATGACCTTTAGCAAGATCAACAACATGGATATAATCCCTAACACCTGTTCCGTCAGGAGTATCATAGTCATCACCGAAGACTCCAAGCTGCTCAAGCTTTCCAACGGCTACCTGACAGATATAAGGCAGGAGATTGTTAGGTATTCCGTTCGGGTCCTCACCTATAAGGCCGCTCTTATGTGCGCCGATAGGATTGAAATATCTGAGAAGAGATACCGACCATTCAGGATCGGAAACACAGACATCTCTGAGTATCTGCTCAATCATCACCTTAGTATAACCGTAAGGATTGGTTGCTGATGTAGGCATATCCTCTGTATAAGGAGCCTTGTTTACAGGACCGTAAACTGTAGCAGAAGAGGAGAAAACTATCTTCTTGCAGCCGTGCTTCCTCATAGCTTCGATGAGCATAAGTGTTCCTGTGATGTTGTTATGATAGTACTCAACAGGCTTCTGCACCGACTCACCTACAGCTTTAAGACCTGCAAAATGGATAACAGCATCTATCTTGTTCTCATCGAATATCTTCTCTACAGCAGGAAGATCAAGCAGATCAGCCTCATAAAAGCTGAAATCCTTTCCGGTTATCTTCTTTATCCTGTTGAGAGCCTCAGGCTTAGAATTTGAGAAGTTATCAACTATAACAATATCATAGCCGGCTTCAAGGAGCTCAACGCAGGTGTGGCTTCCGATAAAGCCTGCACCGCCTGTTACGAGTATTTTATTCATAAAGATTACCTCCGATATATTTTTTTCTATTATACCACATTTTGAACCCTCTTTCAAGACAAATCTGTAAATTTATTGACATTCACAATAAAATAGTATATAATATAATAGTATTTTTATGTAATGAAAATAAGAGGAATTAAATATGAATTTTTTAGTGCTTGGCACGCCTTTTCTGCTGTTTATGCTCAACTATGACTGGCCCGTGAGTTATCTTATCAAGCTAGTAGGTGCTGTACTTATACTAGTTGGTCTTATTGAGCTGAAAAATGATCTAAAAGACCAGGACAAGCTTAAAACGCTTACTGTTTGCTATACTATAGTCTGCGGTGCTTCAACGGCAGGTACATTTGTACTCAGAATGATCGTTGATATGGGTAATAAAGTTGAGGCAGTACCTTTGGCTGCAAAGCTTATTTGTCTGATTTTATGGGCTGCAGCTGTTCTGGTTTCTGTTTATATTATGGATATGCTGTATAAGCTGCTTGATAAGAACCGAGAGCTTCTAAGTGATACGGTAAACCTTGTAAAGCTTGGTGACACTTTGAAAAAGCTGTACTTTGTTACAGTTTTCACCTATGTATCTAATCTTATTTATATGCTTCTTCCCTACAGACAAACCGCTGATTTTTTTGCGGTGCTGATGATAATCGGAAAAATAGTTTTGTATGTGCTGATAATTATATCTACTGTTCGCTTTTTCAGACTGAGAACAGATTATTACAGCCACACAGCAGACGATGAGGAGTAAAATATGTTATCTGTTATAATCCCGAGCTATAATGAAGAGGGCAATATCCCTAAGACAGCCTCGGTAATATCAAAGCTTCTTTCTAAAGAGAATATAGACTATGAGCTCATCTTTATAAATGACGGTTCAACTGATAAAAGCTGGGAGCTTATCAAGGCACTTTCAATGTCTGATGAACATATAATAGGCATTGATTTCTCAAGAAATTTCGGAAAAGAGAGTGCTATTTTTGCAGGTCTCAGAGCTGCAAAGGGGGATTGCTGCGTTCTTATGGACTGTGATCTGCAGTTCCCTCCCGAGGTTATGATTGAGATGTATAATATCTGGCTCAATAATGATATTGATGTTGTTGAGGGAAAAAAACGCTCTAGAGGCAAGGAAAAAGCTCTCTATAAAGCTTTTTCAAAGCTTTTTTACAAGCTTATCGGCTCTTCAAGCGGGCTCGATATGCAGTCGGCATCAGACTTTAAGCTGCTTGACCGTTCTGTTGTTGACTCTTTAAATGAAATGCCGGAAAGACTTACATTTTTCAGAGCTATGTCAAGCTGGGTTGGTTATAAGACTGAAACCATCTATTTTGATGTTGCTGAACGTGAGATCGGAAAATCAAAATGGTCCGTATGGTCGCTGATAAAGTTTGCGATAAGCAACATAACCTCGTTTACCTCTGCCCCGCTCCAGCTGGTGACGATATGCGGCATAGTCACATTTCTGATATCTGAGATTCTCGGAATAATGACACTTGTCCAGAAGATACTCGGCACCTCTGCTGAAGGCTTCTCAACGGTTATCATATTACAGCTGCTGACATCCAGCATAATTATGTTCAGCCTTGGCATAATTGGCTATTACATAGCTAAAATATACGAAGAGATCAAGCACAGACCACGGTATATTGTCCGTGATATAGCGATGAGCAATGATAATAAAAGAACGAAGGAAAGAGAAAACGATGAAAACTAAACCGATATCACGTACAGATCAGACTCGATTTGAAAGATATGCTTCCTTTTGCTACAGGCACAGAATGGCATTTTTGTACATTCTTGTTTTTGTTCTTCCTGCAGCAATAATGTACGGAGCATATCTTTTCTTTAGTATACACCCATTCGGTGACAGCTCTGTTCTTGTACTTGACCTGAACGGACAGTATGTTTACTATTATGAAGAGTTCAGGGATGCATTCTGGGGCGACGGAAGCTTTATTTATAACTGGTCACGAAACCTTAGCGGTGAGATGTTCGGTGTTTTTGCATACTATCTTGCAAGTCCCTTTATGATAATCATACTCCTGCTCCCTCGGACTATGATGCTGACATCTATCCTTATACTCCAGCTTGCGAAGATAGGTACAGCTTCTGTTTCCTTTATGTACTTCCTTAAAAAAGTATCAAAAAAGCCCCCTAGAGCTGCTTCATTGGTCATCTTCCCTACTATGTATGCTCTTATGTCATATATGATCGTACAGCTTATGGATCCGATGTGGCTTGACGGACTTATCTATCTGCCGCTTATCTGCCTTGGAGTTCACAAGCTGGTAAACGAGGGTAAGCTTCTGCCGTATATAATTCCGCTTGCTCTTATGTTTATAGCTCATTTCTACATCGGATATATGGTAGGTATCTTTACGTTTATGTACTTCTGTCTTTGCTTCTTCGGACAGGAGGGGCATATAGTACCTAAAAACTTTATGTCAAAGATAGTTAAATTCGGTGTAGGTACACTGATTGCGATATGCCTTGCATGCTGGGTGCTAATACCTGTTTATTACTCTCTGAAGCTGGGCAAATTTGAGTTTACTCAGCCTGATTTCAATATGGCTACCCAGTTTGATTTCCTGACCTTTATTACAAAGCTGTTCCCTCTTACCTATGACACTGTTTATCCTGAGGGTATGCCTATGATTTACAGTGGAACGCTGACGCTTCTGCTCGTACCGTTGTATTTCCTGAATGAAAAGATCAAAGTCAAAGAAAAGGCGTCTCACGGTCTTTTGATGATCGCAGTAGTTATACTTATGTACTTAAGGCCTATAGATATTATGATGCACGGCTTTCAGGTGCCTAACTGGCTTCCGTTCAGATACTCGTTTGCGTTCTCGTTCCTGTTTATATTTGCAGCATTCAGAGCCTTTGAAAACCTTGACGGTGTAACATTCAAGAATATCGGCGGTGCTGTTTTCGGCTTTATGGTGTTTCTGTTTTGGTGTGAGCGTGAGAATTACGGCCATTTTCAGCTGTTTAAGACAAAATTCAACGAGGATCACGAGCCCTATAATGTAATTCAGGGCTTATGGGTGTCGATGATAGCAATGGCTGTATATTTCCTGCTGTTGTATCTGATAAAGAAATATCCTAAATCGAAGTCGGTATGTATTATTACGGTCATTGTTATTTCGGGAGAGCTTTTCCTCAACTGTGCCGATACTGTAGACA
Source organism: uncultured Eubacteriales bacterium (assembly GCA_900318545.1). GTDB lineage: Bacteria > Bacillota > Clostridia > Oscillospirales > Ruminococcaceae > Hominimerdicola. The sequence goes on along the minus strand of ONLC01000097.1, from coordinate 1,379 downwards.
AGATCGATATTGATGTTGCCTATAGCAAATATTCATCATATGAACCTTATATATCCGAGCTGAGAGAAGCTGTTGAAATGATGAAGGATTATGATGAAAACCTGTTCTACAGAATGGAGGCTACCTTCCACAGAACAGTAAATGACCCTATTGCTACAGGTTATATAGGTGTATCTCATTCGAGCTCCACTATGAACTCTCCTGCTTTGGAAATGCTTCATAAGCTTGGTTACGCTTACGGAGGCAACTACACAAAGTACGACGGCACCACCTTTATGACTGATGCACTTTTCGATATCAAATATGTTATGGATAAGACAGGTGATACAACCTATCTTGATTCGAGGGTAAAAATACCTGAGGAGTATAAACTTGTTACTCAATTAAAGAAAACTCATGAATCTCACCAGTTTGAGCATGAGGGTGAACAGGTAGATACATATTATAAATTCTATCAGAATCCAAATGCACTCGGACTGGGAATAGTCAGCAGCCCTGAAATTGAGGACGTTATTCTTGATGAGGATGACCCCTTTATCAATCAGAATCATATCTTTAATAAGCTTGCTGACAATGACTATGAGTATTTCACAAAGCTTGATCTCCAGTCCTCACAGATGCATAATGTAGCTACAGCAAAGCTTACAGATGGTCACTATAAGTACACCCCCGCTGACAGCTCAGATCTTGAGTGTCATGTTGACTACGTTGTTAAAATGGATAAAACATCGTATCTGTATATGTATCTTCCTACCAAGTACGAAAGAAAGTGTAACGTCTACATTCAGGACGAGGATGAATACAACAAAAGAGAAGATCCGATGGAGTATGCCGGACAGTTCTTTGTAGGAGATAATTACTCTATAATGAATTTCGGCAAATACGAGAAGGATCAGGTTCTCAGGATAAGAGTAACTATTCAGAATGATGATAATGAAGCTTTCTGGAGAAATCAGTTCTTCTATACCTTTGATTATGATGTCTTCACAAAGACCTGTGAGCAGCTGCAGAACAAGCTGCTCACCTTGACAAAGTTTGAAGATACCTGCGTAGAGGGCTTTTGTAATTCTGATTCTGATGATAATGTACTCTTCACAACTATACCTTATGAAAATGGCTGGAATATAACCGTCAACGGTAAAACAGTAAAGCCGGAAAAATCTCTTGACAGCCTTATCACCATTCCGCTTGAGAAGGGTAAAAACAGGATCACTATGAACTTCTCGCCAAACTATTTCAAGGGCGGAATAATAGTCAGCATTTTTGGTGTGGTAATGCTCATTATTGTATTTGTATTTGAGTACAGGGGCGGAAAGCTCTACAAAAAGATTATTTCAAGATTATCTGATGAATCACCAAAGACAGCAGATAACGCATCA
>ONLC01000060.1 GCA_900318545.1 uncultured Eubacteriales bacterium | reverse complement strand
TATCCAGTACTCCGTTATAGATCTGAAATTCCATTATACTGTTACCTCCCTCAATATGCCTGTTGCTGCATTTGCTGTGCCGCCGATAACCCCTGTAAGGGTTGTGACCTCCGAGTGTATCCCGGCTTTCTTTCTGATCTCATCAAGTACGCTGAGAGCCTCCTCATAGGTGGGTATGGGGGCTGTCTCGTTACTAAGGCTGCCTGCGATATACAGCTCGAAAACATTGCTCTTTTTCACAAGTCTGTAGCTGTCACCCTCATAAGCCTTAGCCAGCACCTGACAAAGCACGCTTCCTTCACGCCTGAGAAGCGAGCCCTCGATCAGATGAGTGCCGTCAGTCATATCAAGTTCGTAGCTTACACCGTCACCGTAGTCTGCTATAAGACTGTAAGCATTTGCGTCCTCGCAAAGATACCCCGACAGCGTGATAGTTCTTGCAGAGGTCTCTCCGATATAGCCCAAAAGCTTATCATCGACAGAGGCTCTGTAATCGCCGCTGAGTGTTATCGTCATACTTTCTCCTTTCGCATCTTTTCGCTGTACCTTTAAGGACATTTATATTATAGAACACTTGTTCTACTTTGTCAAGCCCTTTTTTGATTTTTGTGCACCTTTAACAAAATGCTTGACAGTTTATTGATTAACTGATATAATTATAAGGACTAAGCTTAAAATCGGGGGTGAAGAAGCTGACGAAAAAAGGCAAAACAGCACTCATCTGCGGATGTATAGCGGCAGGGGCAGGGCTTATAGCACTTGTGCTCTGGTTCTGGCTGTGGCATCCCGAGATACATATCAGCGAAGTATCGCCAAGCAACGGCGGCAGCAGCAAGGCGGCTCTTACAGACAGAAACGGTGACAAATGCGACTGGATAGAGCTCTCGAACGCTACCGATAAAGAACGCAGCCTTGACGGCTTTTCACTCTCCAAGGAGGGGAAGGAAAGGTTCTCTCTTGATGGCGTTAAGATACCTGCGAACGGAAATATAATAGTATACTGCTCTAAGGCAGGCTTTGACGATGAGTTCAAGGGGGCTCATGCGGATTTTAATATCTCAAAGACCGGCGAGGATACGATAGTGCTCAGCTATCACGGTTCCGAGGTGGAAAAGGTGAAGCTGCCGCAGCTTGACAAGGGTGCGTCATATTCGAGAAATGCAGACGGGAAATACTATGTAAGCGAGCAGACTCCTGCGGCAGAAAATGCAAAGGACAGCCTTGGAGATACTGTGCGTTTCTCCAAAAAGGGTGGCTACTACAGTAAAGGCTTTGATCTGAAGCTCAGTGCAGGCGAGGGTCAGACTATCTTCTATACGCTTGACGGCACCGACCCTGCTGCATCTTCGACCAGTACGGAATACAATGGTGCGATATCGGTTGATGACCGCTCGGGAGAGGAAAATGTGCTCTCGGCGATAGATCCTCAGCTTATTACGAATGACTATAACCCGGGTAAGGTTTTTCTGCCGAAGAATGATGATGTTGACAAGGCGACTGTGGTTCGTGCCTGTGCGGTGGGGACCTCGGGAAAGGCAGGAAAGACTGTTACGGAGACCTTTTTTGTGGGGCTTTCTCCGAAGGATCATAACAAGCTGCCTGTTATCTCGGTGGTGACAGACCCGGAAAATCTCTTCGACTACGAAACAGGTATATACACCCTTGGTAAGGTGTTTGATGACTACAAGGCGGAGCACACCGATGTTCCGAAAAACGGCTCGGTGCCTGCAAACTACAATCAGCGCGGGCGTGAATGGGAAAAGGCCTGCCATATTGAATACTACTCCGAAAAGGGCGATATGCTCCTTTCACAGGACTGCGGAATGAGGATACAGGGCGGCTGGTCAAGGGCTGAGTATCAGAAGTCCCTGCGGTTTTACGCAAGGGGTGACTACGGTGCGAAGAGGTTCAAGCTGCCGCTGTTTGATGGGCTGACCGACTCTGAGGGGAAGAAGATAAAGTCATACGATACGTTTGTCCTCAGAAACGGCGGAAATGACACCAACTACTCAAAATTCAAGGACCCGATGCTCCAGTCAATGGTGAGCGGAAGGCTCCCCGATACTCAGGCAGGGAAGGCCTGTGTGCTGTTTATTGACGGTGAGTACTGGGGGCTTTATACGCTTACTCAGGATTACAGCGAGGAGTACTTCTCGGAGAAATACGGCGTACCCGAGGACGAGGTAGTGTTTGTGAAGAGCGATGAGCTCGGTATCGGCAAGGAAAGCGATATGAAGCTTTATACCGATATGGCTGAGTTTATCACGCAGAATGATATGTCAGCTGCGGAGAACTATCAGAAGGCCTGCGAGCTTATAGATATGGACAGCTTCATTGAGTACTGTGCGATAGAGATGTACATTTTCAATACGGACTGGCCGCAGAACAACTTCGCCTGCTGGCGGACAAGAGCTGTCAGCGGTGAGCCCTATCAGGACGGAAAATGGCGGTTCTGCCTGTATGATACGGAGTCCTCCTGCGATCACTACAATGAGAAATACATAAACAAGAGCGAATTTCTCTACATTTCGGAGCGTGAGGGAGAGGGCATAGCTGATATTATCCTGTCGCTTATGAAGAACGATGAGTTCGCAGCAAGGTTGGGCTCGGTGATGGTGGAGCTCGGTGAGAATGAGCTAAGCTATGATAACTATAAAAAGACTGTCGGGGAGTACAAGCAGGTATACTATGCGGAGCTTCTCAATTACTACAAGCGTTTCCCGACATGGGCGAGCAGAGAAGAGTGCTGTGATAAAATGCTTGAGAGAATGGATCGCTTCTTTAAAACAAGGCTTGAAAAAATAAAAAAAGCCCTCGATGCTGAGGGCATAAAATACTGATCGGAGATATAATGGAACAGAAGAAAAACTATCAGATAATGCTTGATACTATTTTAAAAGGGCTTGGCGATGAAGCTCCGACCCTTATGCTGCACAGCTGCTGTGCTCCGTGCTCGTCTTATGTGCTGGAGTATCTGGCTGAGTACTTTAAGATAACGGTCGTGTACTACAATCCGAATATCAGCCCCGAGGAGGAATTCCGCAAAAGGGAAGAGGAGCAAAGACGCTTTATTTCACAGCTGCCTGTAAAGAATCCCATAACCCTGCTGACCCAGTCCTATGACCCGAATGAATTCTACGAGGCGGTAAAGGGGCTCGAGCAGGAGCCCGAGGGCGGAAAACGCTGCTTTGTATGCTACAGGCTCAGACTTGAACGTGCAGCAAGGCTTGCAAAGGAGCAGGGCTTTGACTGGTTTACGACCACGCTTACGCTTTCGCCGCTGAAAAACTCGCAGATCATAAACCGCATAGCCGAGGAGGTTTCGCAGAAGTACGGTGTAAAAAATCTGCCCTCCGACTTCAAGAAGAGGGAGGGCTATAAGCGTTCAATCGAGCTTTCAAGGGAGTACGGTCTGTACAGACAGAACTACTGCGGCTGTGAGTTCTCGAAAAGGGACACTTGACATTAAAAAACATAAGTGCTATAATTCTAGCAGGAACGTATCGTGAAAAACGGTAGGCGGTCAAATCCAACCTCCGACTTAACGGAAGGAGGTGAGCAAAAAATGAGCGTTACAGATGTACTAACACTACTTATTCTGATAACTAACATTGTTGCCCTTGTGGTCAACATTTGCAATAAAAAGAGATAGCCGCCCTCACACTACTAAGGACGGTTATCAAATAACCTGTTTTTAGGAGGTGGCCGCTTACTAGCGGTACGTTCTCCTTTTCTGATAACATTATATCACATTTACGTGCGGTTGTCAATAGAATTAATTTATTTGAATTTTTTAACAAATATAAGCTTTTTAGCCTCTTAACTGGGAAGTTTTTTACCCTAATAACTGGAAAAACTCTGTAACAAGGGGGCGCATAAGACATTTTTTATTAAATATCACCAAAGAAATGTGATATGTTTGTGAAAATTGCTGATTGAAATGCTGTGAATTATATGTTACAATGTATTTACAATTTATATTGAGGAGATATCGCTCAATATCAATTGAAAAATATTTGAAAATGGAGGAAATTCAAATGAAAATCACAAAGATTCTGGCTGGTATGTCAGCAGCTGCTGTTGCAGCTTCTATGCTTGCAGTTTCTGCTGTATCTGCTGAAGAGCAGAAAGAGGAGGCCGCTGCTAAGACCTATCCTATTACCAGCTACAAGATCAACGTAGACGTTGTTGGTGAGGACGCACTGTTCACAGCTCAGTACACAAGTTGGGCAGGTGTTAATACCACTCTTTCGGCTGGTGAAAATCAGACTGTTGATCTCAGCCCTGCTGCTGCTGAGGACGGTTTCACAAACCTCGGTTATGTACAGTCTGCTGCAGATTCTGAGAAGCCTCTTCCTGAGGGAAGCAGCGTAAAAGTTAACTACATCGAAGTTAACGACATCAAGTTCACAATGGGCGATGTTCTTTCCGGCGAAGAGGACGAGGACGGCAACACCCTGAACGGCCTGCTCAACGAGTGGTGGGGCGATAAAGGCCACGACATCTTCTCTGATGACGGCGCTTATGTTATCAAGTTCGCAAAGTCCGGTCTTACACTGCAGGATTTCGTTCCTGAGGAGTATCAGTTCGAGTATCCTGAGGACGCTGCATTCGGCGTTGGCGGAAAGTCATGGCAGAAGCTTGAGTTCGATTCGCTCAAGGAAGTTGAGTTTAATGCTTGGGACGGTATCTGGTGGCAGCTCGATATCCCCACACCTCCGGTTGCTGAGGGTGAGGAGCCTGACTTCTTCGTAAATACTGAGAACGCTAAGGCTGTTATCGAGATCAAGTTCGTTGAGGCTGTTCCTGAGGGTCAGGAGATCGTTAGATACTTTGATACTAATGATGGTACTAAGTATCATGCAGTAGCTGACAGAAACTACGCTGCAGGCGAGGGTATCACTGTTGAGATTCCTTGGGCTGACATACAGGCTGCTATTGTTGATGACCTTGGCAACGATGATAACTTCTGGGGCAACGGCTTCGGCGGCAACCTCCAGGTTGGTGTTCCTGCTATCGTTTCTTCTTTCGTAACAGGCTACAGCATTGAGGATATCACTCCTGCTCCTGGTGACGAGTCTTCTCAGGTAACTCCTGAGTCAACTTCTGAGGCAGAGCCTAAGGCTGAAGAGTCTTCTGCAGCTCCTACAGATTCCAAGAAGGCTGATTCTTCTTCTAAGGCTGCTTCCGCAGCTACAACAACTAACCCTGGCACAGGTGCTGCTGCTCTTGCAGTAGTAGGTGTTGCTCTTGCTGGTGCTGCTGTTGTAACAACCAAGAAGAGAAAGTAATCTGAACCATTAACTGATTACTGAAATACTGTTCACCCCTCTTCGGAGGGGTGAATTTATAGGAGGTAAAAATATGAAGATCTCCAAGATACTTGCAGGGCTTTCTGCGGCAGCACTTTCACTTTCAATGCTGTCGGTATCGGCACTGGCTGCCGAGAATGAGGAGACTGCCGAGCTCCCCGAGGTCGTTTTTGCCTCCGCAGATATTCTGGAGGGTGATAAGGGCGTTGTGCTTAACGGTATTGCTCTTGAAAAGGACAGCCTTGCATGGGTACAGGTAGATACAAGCGTTGACGGCTACGATGTTGTGACCTCAGATGCTAAGTTCAGTATCGAAATGACGATAAGCGAGGACCTTGAAGAGGATACAACGCTTTTCAGGTTTATCAACACGACTGAGGATTCTAAGTTTGTCGGCAAATCAGCTAAGGCTTATTCGGCAGGCGATACTATCGTTCAGACTGCAAACTTTACTGATCTGATAAAGATGATCGCTGATAACGATGACCCTCAGAACGCATGGGGTGCAGGCTTTGGAATGAATATGCAGTTTTGCGTTGCTGCTGATGTTAAGGTCTACGTTTACGATATGACCTACTCAGTGCCGCAGCCCGAGGATTCATCGGCTGCTCCTGCTGATTCGTCTGCAGCGGACAGCTCCTCTGAGTCTGTTCCCGAGTCAAAGGCTGACAGCTCCTCTGCTGCTGAGTCCAAGGCTCAGCCTAAGGAGGAGACAAAGGCAACGAACAAGTCTACCGCTAAGAACCCGAACACAGGAGCAGGAACTCTTGCTGCACTCGGAATTGTACTGGCAGGTGCTTCGGTAGTTGCAGTCAGAAAGAGAAAATAATTCTTGCAAATTAAAGAGCTTGCCTTCGGGCAGGCTCTTTTTGCAGTTCTATGAGGATTTTTTGTTAATATTTTCGTTTTTGCTTTACTTTTGTCGTGTGTTGTGATATAATTACATCGTATGATGTCTGTATGACTATTGATCAGAGGAAAGATATGATGAATGAAACAAAAAGCACAGGCTCGATCGATAAGGCGGTCAGACGGGCCCTTAAAGAACGTGCTAAAAAGAACGTCAGACTAAATTATATAGCCTGCATAGCCGTGTGCTTCATTATGGTGTTTATTGCCAGTGAGTACCACGCTACGGTGCAGAATATCTCGGCCTATGACAGAGTGAATGTGGCTGATATGAAGTATGACGCTGAGGATAAGCTCGAAATCATTGACGATATGCTTGAGAAAAAACTCACCTATGAAGAGGCCAGCGACAAATGGCACGTTGATGACCCTGCGGCAGTAAAACGCTGGCACGAGCTTTATAAAGCAAACAGGCTCGATGCCCTGACAGCCAAGGAGATCACGTTTTTTGCCTCGGCAGGGGATACATCAAACATTGATATCCTGCTCAACGCACTGAACCTTGACAGTACAGCAAGGCAGAAGGCCAAGTTTTACCTCAACGAAAGGGGACTCGGCTTTGTGAGCCTGTCCTCCGCCTATTTTGATATAGTAACGAAAAACCACTCGTATAAGTTCTCTCTTATCAATACCTTTGTCGGACTGGCAAGGGGAAGAACGCCGTTCAGTATAATGACATCGCTGATATATACGGTGTTTCTGTTTGTGTTCACTATGTTTGTGGTGAATATACTTATCGTCAGTGAAAGACGCTTTTTCTTAGAGAACCACAGCTACCACGGAACACGCTCGGGAAGGCTGGGCTTTCTGCTTCGGGAGAGAACCTTCAAGCCTGCACTTACAATGCTCCTGAAGGATGTGTACTTCACGCTGTGGTCGTGTACTATCGTTATGATACCTGTGAAGATCTATGACTATATGTTCGTGCCCTACATTCTTGCGGAGAACCCTAATATCGGTGCGAAAAAGGCAATAAAGCTCTCCCGTGACATGATAAAGGGTCACAGAATGGAGATCTTCAAGCTTGATATGACTATGCTCGGCTGGTATTTCCTGACGAGTATAAGCTTCGGCTTTGTGGGCATTTTCTACGTGAACCCTTACGTTACAGCTCTTAACTGCGAATGCTATCTGTACCTCAGAAGGCAGGCTATCGAGAACGGCATGGAGGGCAGCGAGCAATTCAATGACTGCCTGCTTGACCTTGACCTTTATGAGGAACAGCTGCTTTCACGTTCAGATGCCGAAGGCAGAAAGCCTGATATGCAGCTGCTTGCACCTGTACACACAATAACCGATGACTACGGCGAAAATAAAGACGTTACCCTCGGGGAGCTGCGTACTTCAAAGCAGTATCCCGGCCTCAGACCTGATGCACCGTCGCATTTCAGCCGCTTTGCAAACAAGGTCATCGTTCACAGAGATTACCACAGAAAATACGATATCTGGGCATATATAGGAATGTTCTTTGCGTTCTCGTTCGGAGGCTTTGTCTGGGAGGTGGCTATCCACTTCATTGAGGACGGTATCATCGTAAACAGAGGAACTCTTTCGGGACCGTGGCTGCCTATCTACGGAGTGGGAGGCGTTCTGGCGGTACTGCTTCTGAAAAAGTTCATCGACAGCCCTGTGCTTACATTCGTGATAGTGTTCTTCGGGTGCTCTGTGCTGGAATTCGGTACTGCGATGTACCTTGATAAGGTAAAGCACATCAAGTACTGGAACTACACGGGCTACTTCGGCAACATTGACGGAAAGGTCTGCATAGAGGGTGCTATGGTCTTCGGCTTTGCTGCCTGTGCAACGATTTATATTTTAGGACCTCTGGTCGATGATATGCTGAAAAAGCTGAAGCCTGCGGTGAAGATAGCGCTTTGTACATCACTTGTGGTGGTCTTCATAGCCGACAATGTTTATACGAAGTTCCACCCGAATGAGGGTGAGGGCATAACGGATTATGCAGCATCGGTATCGGTTTCTGAGGTCTTGACAAGCGAGAATTCAAGTGATATAATTATTATATAAGAATATTCAGGGGAGCTTGTAAGCAGGCTGAGAGGAGGACGCCCGAGTCCTCGACCCGTGACCTGATTTGGATAATGCCAACGTAGGGAAGCCGTTATGATTTTGCGGGAGCTGTCTGTTGGCGGCTCCCTTTTTTGTCAGGAGGGATAATATGGTAAAGGTAAACGGAGAAATGCTGAACGCTGACGGAAAGACAATAGCTGAGCTTGTTTCTGAATGCGGCTATGTCAGGGAGAGAGTTGCTGTTGAGCTTGGCGGTGAGATAGTTCCTAAAGTCAAGTATGAGGAAACTGTTCTTAAAGACGGTGACAGCGTTGAAATAGTTGGCTTTGTGGGGGGCGGTTAAATGGTTCCGACAAGAGAAGAATGGTACAAAGCCCTTGAAGAACGTCACGGAAAGGAAACTCAGGCGAGGTTTCAGGCGGCAAGCGTTGCGGTCTGCGGCCTCGGAGGACTAGGCTCGAATATTGCGGTATTCTTAGCGAGAGCAGGCGTCGGCAGGCTGCACCTTATCGACTTTGACAGAGTGGATATCTCAAACCTGAACAGACAGCAGTATTTCCCCGAGCAGCTTGGAATGTTCAAGGCCGATGCTCTGTCTGAAACGCTAAAGCGGATAGCGCCGTACTGCGAGATAACATTTCAGAGCGTTAAACTTACCGAGGAGAATATTCCCGATATTTTAGCACCCTTCGACATTATCTGCGAGGCTTTTGATAAGGCGGATCAGAAGGCTATGCTTGTGAACACGGTGCTTGAAACATTCCCCGATAAGCCCCTTGTTTCGGGCAGCGGAATGGCAGGGCTGAGCTCTGCGAACCTGATAAGAACTCGCAGGGTGATGAAAAACTTCTACCTCTGCGGTGACGGCACAAGCGATGTAGCCGAGGGTCTCAGCCTTGTGAGTGCAAGGGTGGCAGTATGTGCGGCACATCAGGCAACTATGATATTAAGGCTCATCTCAGGCGAGAACGAGCCATGAAAGGAAGAATAAATATGCAGGACGATAAGCTTATTATCGGAGGACACGAATTTGATTCACGTTTTATTCTCGGCTCGGGAAAGTATTCCCTGTCGCTTATTCAGGCGGCTGTTGAGCACGCAGGCGCACAGATAATCACCTGTGCGGTAAGACGTGCAAACACTAAGGAGCAGGAGAATATTCTTGACTTTATCCCAAAGGGGGTAACGCTGCTGCCGAACACATCCGGCGCAAGAAATGCAGAGGAAGCAATCCGTATCGCCCGCCTCGCCCGTAAAATGGCTGGCACTGATTTCGTCAAGGTCGAGATCATGCGCGATTCCAAATACCTGCTTCCTGACAATCAGGAGACGATCAAAGCGACAGAAGTCCTCGCGAACGAAGGCTTTGTCGTTATGCCTTACATGTATCCAGACTTAAACGTTGCCCGTGATCTGGCAAATGCAGGCGCCGCGTGTATCATGCCGCTCGCATCACCGATCGGTTCCAACAAGGGACTTGCAACGAAGGATTTCATCCAGATTCTGATTGATGAGATCGACCTTCCGATCATCGTCGATGCCGGTATCGGACGCCCTTCACAGGCTTGTGAAGCAATGGAAATGGGTGCCGCTGCCATCATGGCAAATACCGCGATTGCAACTGCCGGTGATATCCCGATGATGGCAAGCGCATTTAAGGATGCGATCATCGCCGGTCGTAAAGCTTATCTGGCAGGACCTGGGCGCGTACTCGACAAGGGCGGCGCAGCTTCCGATCCTCTGACCGGATTTTTGCGATAGGAGGAAAATAACGAATGGAACAAGAATATACACTACCTCTCCCCGGAAGCGCAGAAGCGCAAGAAGGACTTGGAGGAAAACCCGGCATCCCGTACCAACCATATGGAATATATGGACGGCATGGAAGTGCTGGATTCTGATATCAAGGACAAGGTGCGCGCAGCCATGCAGTCCTATGATTACAACGCTTACACTGATGCGGATGTCCGCACAGCCCTTGCAAATGCGAAGCAGGGACACTGTGGCATTGAAGATTTCAAAGCACTTTTATCCCCTGCCGCACTTCCACATTTGGAGGAAATGGCTGCTCTGGCACAGAAGGAGCGGTTGGCACATTTCGGCGACTGTGTATACATTTTCACCCCGCTATACATTGCAAACTATTGCGAGAATTACTGTGTATACTGCGGTTTCAACTGCTACAACCACATTCACAGAAAGAAGCTTACCGAAGCAGAAATGGAAGCAGAGATGAAGGTCATCGCAGATTCCGGCATTGAGGAAATCCTGATGCTGACCGGCGAGAGCCGCGCCGTAAGTGACGTGAAATACATCGGCGAAGCGTGCAAGCTGGCGCGGAAATATTTCCGGAATATCGGTCTGGAGATCTACCCGGTCAATACTGACGAATACCACTATCTGCATGAGTGCGGTGCCGACTACATCACTGTCTTCCAGGAGACTTACAACCCAGACAAGTATGAGACGCTTCATCTGATGGGACACAAGCGTGTATGGCCATACCGTTTTGACGCGCAGGAACGCGCGCTTCGCGGTGGCATGCGCGGTGTCGGATTCTCCGCGTTGCTCGGACTTGATGACTACCACACAGATGCGCTTGCGACAGCCCTGCACGTCTATTATTTACAGCGGAAATACCCGCATGCAGAAATGTCTATTTCCTGTCCGCGTCTGCGCCCGATCATCAACAACGACAAGATCAATCCAAAGGATGTCCATGAAAATGTCCTCTGCCAGATATTATGTGCTTACCGTCTGTTCCTGCCATTTGCAGCAATCACCGTTTCTTCCCGTGAGGAAGCGCGTTTCCGTGACGGCATCATCCGCATCGCCGCGACAAAGATTTCCGCGGGTGTATCGACCGGTATCGGCGATCACAAGGAAAAGTACGAAGCACATGAAGTAACAAAGATAGATTCTGTCCAGAAAAGTGCGAATAATAGCGCACAGACAGACGATGGTCTGGCATGCGCAAATAACGGTTCACAGGCTGATGCTGCTCACGCATGCGTAAATGACGGTTCACAGGTTGATGCTGCAGATGCCGGGGATGAACAGTTCGAGATTGCTGACAACCGTAGCTTCGAGGAAATCTACGATGCCATCCGCGCCCAGGGCATGCAGCCGGTATTGAATGATTACTTGTACACGGAGGAATATCATAATTAGGTTTGGGGGATTTCAATTTAGGAATTTTGATTTAGGCATGTAGAATCATGGCTTAGTTAGTTATTGGTTGGGGAATTTTTAATATTGGATATACTTATACTATATATCAAAAGCACTTCAACTATCCTAAGCTTCATTGCATAATAATTGGAGTAAATTCGTATTTAACATTCGTTTTGCTCCAACCATTACTGACTTGGTTTTTCCTTAGTTGGAGCAAACTCATATTTACTATCCGTTTTGCTCCAACCATTACTGACTTGGTTTTTCCTTAGTTGGAGCAAACTCATACTTACTATCCGTTTTTGCTCCAACCATTATTGACTTGCTTTCTCTTTGATTGGAGTAATTATACAAATATTAAGGGCTTACTCAAAAAGGATGTTGAACGAATATGACAATGAACACACGAATCGCAGTAACAAACCGGACTATATGCTATGAATTATACAAACAGGCAGGCTTAGTAAGTGCAGAGGACACACCGCTCACATGTTTATCCCGCCAGATTTGTGCGCTTCTAAACAATAATTCTTATGATAAAATTTTAGTTCGTGAAAAGGATCTAAGCGTAGAGGAATACCATGAATTTATCGCTGATATTTTCTCTGCGCAGCATTCCTATCCCTCCGCGACCAACTTGACCTCCAATAACTGTGCATATCCAAATAATCCACTTACCATTAACTCAAGATCAGATAATTCTACCTTCACAAAATCAATATGCCCTGATGGAATCAACATAATGCCTTCTCGCATCATTGTACACAATTTTCCTGCGGTTGCTGAGGAATTCGGTACAGATCTGCACCTGCCATTTCCCATATTTACGAATTTACTTGGTCACTCAGGCAATTCAGCACAAAATAATTTTCAGAATTTATTATCTAAAAGTTCTGTCCTGACTTCTGATGCCTCTGTTATAACTTCAAATAACGATCTGACTCATGGTACCTCTGTTATAACTTCAGATAATGGTCTGTCCCATGAGAATGCCACTATATCCGCAACAACATCTTCTGACGGCTTCCGAAGAAAATATCCTCACATCAAAAAGATCGGAACCTCTATCCACAGTGTAGAGGACGCTGTCTTTGCAGAATCACATGGTGCAGACTACATCACCGCCGGACATATCTTTACAACAGATTGTAAAAAGGGGCTTCCAGGAAGAGGTATTGACTGGCTGAAGTCAATCTGCCATGCTGTTTCTATTCCAGTGTACGCCATCGGTGGAATTTCAGATGCAAATGTTTCCATGTTATCTGATTGTAACATAGCTGGATATTGCATGATGTCGTCGTCCATGAAACCAATTCTATCCGAATAATTGAGCGTTCCATTTAAAGGAATTAAGTTTGTTTCTGACAGATTACCTACTTTAATAAACCTAATTAAACTCCTTACAATTTGGAGCTTTTTCCCTTTTGGTTTACTTTATACCACTACTCTGTCACATACTTTTGGGATTTACTATATTGTAACTTCATCACATATTTTTGGATTTTTCTCTGTTGCAACCCAATTACATATTTTTTTGATTTTTTCTCTGTTGCAACCTAATCACATATTTTTGGTTTTTTCTTTGTTGCAACTCAATCACATGTTCTTCGTTTGGTGCAAATCTTATATTTTATCTGTTTTTCCCCACTCTATTTTTCTTTAAATTTGTGCAAATCTCCTAAACTTACATTTTCTACTCAAAAAGTTCTTTACAAGCCTACATCATTCATGCTATTGTTTATCCATGGTTAGCTCATTTATTTCTTTAATGAGTCTTCTATATTCTTATCTATACCCCATTTTTTGAGTATAATAAGCAATTTTGACAGTAGTAAATTTTATATTTGCTTGAAAAACAATTCATTTTCCAAAAAAGTAATACACAAAAAAATAAACAAAATAAGAAAGTTGAGGTACTTATGACTACACAAAAAATTCAAAAACGACTTGATTTCCTAACTAATCAAATTCTTTGGCTCCAGAAAAAGCTCAAAGAGTTTCCTGATGGAAAGCTCTATTGTGAACGTGATGGGCACTACATTAAATGGTTTATTCGGAAAGGTAAAGATAACCAAAAGAAATACTTACCCAAAACGCAGCGTCACTTAGCAGAGCAGCTTATTCAGAAGCGTTATTATCAAGCTAAATTATCCGATTATCAACATGAGATTGATTATCTATGTTACTCTCTTGAAACAATTCCTACTTTAGATTCTGAAACTTCCAAACTATTAGCGGAAAATTCCAACTACAGCAAATTACTTACGGAAATCTTATTTAGCGATAAGAAAGATTGGTCTACAGATTTTGAGACATGCACAAAAAATCCAGAAAATCTAATTCACAATACATATTCTGGTATCAAAGTACGTTCCAAATCAGAAGCATTTATTGCCAATACACTATTCTCTTACCAGATTCCTTTTCGATATGAATGTGCAATTCAAATCGGAAATTTACTTCTCTATCCAGATTTTACTATTCAGCATCCGAAGACGGGAAAAATTTATTATTGGGAGCATTTTGGTATGATGGATGATTTTGAATATGTTGACAAAACAACAAGGAAGATTTCCTCCTACTGCGAGCATGGCATCTTTCCTGATGACAGTTTAATTCTGACATATGAAGCCAGACGTGCTCCCCTTGATTCTGACTGGGTTCGACAAATTATAGAACATTATTTCTTATAATTTTTCTTTTGTGAGCAGCATCTAATATTTATTCTTATTTGCTCCCACTAACTTTTCTATTATTTCTTTCGACTTGGAGTAATTTCTTATTTTTTCTCTTGTTACTCCTTGTTTCTTTTCTATTATTTCTTTCGGTTTGGAGCAAATCTCTTCTTTTTTCTTTCTTGCTCCAAACCGATTTTCTTCTTTCTCTTCACACTTGGAGCAAGCCTCCCTAACCAGCTTGCTTTGCTCCAATTCCAGCTTTTCACCAATCCCCACGCTTGGAGTAAGCTTCCTAATCTAGCTTGCTTTGCTCCAACTACAGCTTTTCATCAATCTCCACTCTTGGAGTAAGCTTCCCAAATCAGCTTGCTTTACTCCAACTACAGCTTTTCTACAATCTCCACACTTGGAGTAAGCTTCCTAATCCAGCTTGCTTTGCTCCAATTCCAGCTTTTCACCAATCTCCACACTTGGAGTAAGCTTCCTAATCTAGCTTGCTTTGCTCCAACTACAGCTCTTCTTCAATCTCCACACTTGGAGTAAGCTTCCTAATCCAGCTTGCTTTACACAAAAAAAGGCTGCCACCATCGGTGACAGCCCTCTCTCATATAACCGGCTGTGCACGCACAGCCGCTCATATCCATCACCACGCGTCAACGTGATGACCTACACACGCATCCGCGTGCTTCTATTCCTATCTATGAAATTACAATGTAACTTCTACTTTCTCAAGCTTCCAGATCTCCTGTGCATACTCTTCGATTGTTCTATCAGAAGAGAACTTACCGGCACAAGCAGTGTTGAGCATAACCATCTTAGCCCAGTTAGCCTTATCCTTGTATGCCTTGTTTACACGCTTCTGTGCATCTGCATAAGAATCGAAATCCTTCAATGTGAAGTATACGTCCTTCATTACAAGAGAATCATATAAGTCACGGAACAATTCCTTATCGCCATTTGAGTAAGTGCCATCTACCAGCTGGTCAAGAACCTTCTTAACCTTTGGATTTGAATTGTAGATGTCCATTGGATAGTAACCGCCATCCTTCTCGTACTTCATTACTTCCTCAGCTGAAAGTCCAAAGATAAATGCGTTCTCCTTACCAACTTCCTCTACGATCTCTACGTTTGCACCATCCATCGTACCAAGTGTAACCGCACCGTTCAACATGAACTTCATGTTACCTGTACCGGAAGCCTCACGGGAAGCTGTTGAGATCTGCTCCGATACATCTGCTGCAGCGAAGATAATCTCTGCGTTTGATACACGGTAGTTCTCAATGAATACAACCTTGATCTTGCCCTTGATAGACTTATCATTATTGATCACGTCTGCTACAGAGTTGATCAACTTAATTGTAAGCTTTGCTGTCTTGTAACCGGCAGCTGCCTTTGCACCGAAGATGAATGTTGTTGGCTCGAAATCCATATCCGGATTTGCCTTCAACTCATTGTACAGATGCATAACATGAAGGATGTTAAGCTGCTGTCTCTTGTACTCATGAAGTCTCTTAACCTGAACATCAAAGATAGAGTTCGGATCTACATCGATACCATTGTGTTCCTTGATGTACTCAACCAGACGAACCTTGTTCTTGTACTTAATGTCCATGAACTCCTTCTGAGCCTTCTTGTCTGTTGCGTACTTCTTCAGACCTTCAAGTACCGGAAGATCTGTGATCCAGCCCTCGCCGACCTTCTTTGTAGCCCAGTCAGCAAGCAATGGGTTTGCATGGAGAAGGAATCTTCTCTGTGTAATACCGTTTGTCTTGTTGTTGAACTGCTCCGGACGCATCTCGTAGAAATCACGAAGCTCACGCTTCTTCAAGATCTCTGTATGAAGTTTAGCAACACCATTTACGGAGTAAGATCCGGCGATTGCAAGGTGTGCCATCTTAACCTGACCATCATAGAGGATAGCCATGCTGCGTACCTTATCCTGGTTGCCCGGATACATATCTTCAATCTTAAGAACGAATCTACGGTTGATCTCATCAACGATCTGATATACTCTAGGAAGAAGCTTCTGGAAGAGGTCGATTGGCCACTTCTCAAGTGCCTCAGCCATGATTGTATGGTTTGTATATGCGCATGTTCTGCATGTGATATCCCAAGCATCATCCCACTCAAGATTCTCCTCATCAACAAGGATTCTCATAAGCTCTGCAACTGTTACAGTTGGATGTGTATCATTCAGCTGGAATGTAACCTTGTTTGGAAGGTCATGGATATCTGCGTTGTTCTCCTTGAACTTCAGGATGGCTCTCTGTACAGAAGCAGATAC
>ONLC01000042.1 GCA_900318545.1 uncultured Eubacteriales bacterium | reverse complement strand
TAGAGCGCCTCAGCGATGTGCTTTGTGATCGGCCTGCCCGATGCTTTGAATATCTTATACAGTATCAGTGCCGCAGCCGATGCGTCAGCCTCAACATAGGTCTGCTTTGCATAGTGCTTGTTTGAGATATGGTGGTCGATACAAAGGTCTATAGCACCCTCGGCAGCGTACTTCTCTAAGTTGTGACCGAGAAGCACCGTATCTGCAATATCGACAGCTATAACATACTGCTCCTCGAAGTCCTGCTCGGTGTAGCCCTCATAAATGAAGCCGTACCTATCGGGAAAGCCCTCGGAATTCAGCACATTTGCCTTCTTGCCCATATTCCTCAGAAACTCGCACAGTGCAAACCCACAGCCCAGAGTGTCACCGTCGGGGCTTTTGTGAGTAAGTATCGTGAAATTGTCGTTGTCCTCAAAGATCCGGTTTATCTCAGAAAATGTCATTACTCATTTCCTTCCTGTTCTTCCTCGCTCTCATCGGGAACGAGCTCTTTAAGTCTCTTGCTTATCTGAGCCGAATGCTCGATAGAGTCATCGGCAACAAATTTAAGCTCGGGGCATTTTCTCAGCCCCAGCACATTTGAGATCTCTCTCTTTATCAGCCCCGAGGCAGACTGGAAGCCCTTTACGGCCTCCTTAGCCCTGTCAAGTCCCTCAAAGCTTGAAATATAAACTCTGCAGAAAGAGCCGTCACGGGCAACGTCACACCTGACTACCGTGAGCATATTTCCGCCGTTTATTCTCGGGTCCTTGAGCTCTCTCATAAAACCCGAGATTATTCTCTTTATATCCTCGGACATTCGTCCTGCTCTATGTGAAGCCATTTATTCTCTGTACTCCTCCATGATATAAGCCTCGAAGATGTCGCCCTCCTTGATGTCGGTGAACTTCTCAAGTGTGATACCGCATTCAAAGCCTGCTGCGACCTCCTTGGCATCGTCCTTGAATCTCTTCAGGCTGGACATCTTGTCATCAGCGATGATAATACCGTCACGAACGACTCTGATAAGGTCGGTCCTTCCGATCTTTCCGTCAAGCACATAAGAGCCTGCAACAGTTCCGACATTTGAGATCTTGTATACCTGACGCACCTCGACTCTTGCAGTATCGACCTCTCTGAACTTAGGAGCGAGCATACCCTTCATAGCGTCGGTTATCTCCTCGATCGCGTCATAGATTATTCTGTAAAGCCTGATATCAACGCCGTTCTGCTCTGCATTTGCCTTTGCAACGGGGTCAGGTCTTACGTTAAAGCCTACGATAATAGCGTTTGATGCATTAGCAAGCATAACGTCGCTCTCGTTTACAGCACCGACTGCTCCGTGAATGACCTTTACTCTTACCTCTTCGTTCGAGATCTTCTCCAGGCTCTGCTTTACAGCCTCTACCGAGCCCTGAACGTCTGCCTTTACGATTATAGGCAGCTCCTTGACCTCGCCCTCTTCGATCTGGCTGAACAGATTGTCAAGTGTTACCTTTCTGTGCTGAGCGAACATCTCTTCCTTAGCTTCCTGCTTTCTCTGCTCAACGAGCTCTCTTGCGAGCTTCTCGTCGGCAACTGCATTGAAGGTGTCGCCTGCGCTCGGCACCTCTCCGAGACCTGTTATCTCAACAGGTGTTGAAGGACCTGCCTCCTTGATGCTTCTGCCCTTGTCATTCATCATGGTTCTTACACGGCCTACCGATGTACCTGCGATGATAATATCGCTGTCACGGAGCGTTCCGTTCTCAACAAGCAGAGTTGCAACAGGGCCTTTACCCTTGTCAAGCCTTGCCTCGATAACAGTACCCTTTGCAAGTCTGTCGGGGTTAGCCTTGAGCTCCTTGACCTCGGAGATAAGAAGAACATTTTCAAGCAGTTCATCAATACCCATACCCGTCTTTGCAGATACAGGCACAGCAATAACGTCGCCGCCCCATTCCTCAACAACGAGGGACTGCTCAGTGAGCTGCTGCTTTACTCTGTCGGGGTCTGCGCCCTCTTTATCCATCTTATTGATAGCAACGATGATAGAAACGCCTGCTGCCTTTGCATGGTTTATAGACTCTATAGTCTGCGGCATGATACCGTCATCAGCTGCAACTACGAGGATAGCTATATCGGTAACGTTCGCACCTCTTGCACGCATTGCGGTGAATGCCTCATGTCCCGGTGTATCAAGGAAGGTTATCTTCTTGCCGTTATACTCTATCTGATAAGCACCGATATGCTGTGTGATACCGCCTGCCTCAGTTTCGGTAACGTGAGCGTTTCTTATCCTGTCAAGGATAGAGGTCTTACCGTGGTCAACGTGACCCATAACAACAACGACAGGGCATCTCTCAACGAGCTTATCCTCGGGGTCAGCCTCGTCCTCGATAAGTCTTTCCTCAATAGTAATGTGAACTTCCTTCTCAACCTTTGCGCCGAGCTCCTCAGCCACCAGCGATGCAGTATCGAAGTCTACGACCTCATTGATAGATGCCATAACTCCGAGACCCATAAGCTTCTTGATGACCTCTGTAGCTGTTACCTTCAGCCTGCTTGCAAGCTCGGAAACCACGATCTCATCGGGGATCATTACTTTAAGCTGCTGCTTTCTTGCTCTTTCAAGCTCTAAGCGGCGCAGCTTCTCGTTTTCGGTCTCTCTCTTGTGAGAGAACTGCTGCTTCTTCCTCTGCTGCGATTTCTGAGTGAGCTTCTGCTTCTTCTGGAAGTTATCCTTGCTCTTGTTGTGCTTGGAGTTTGCAAGAGTATCGTACTTCTCATTGTACTTATCGAGCTCAACATAGCTTCCTCTGAGGTCGATAGTGCTGCCCGAGCCGAAGGTATCGTTATCCTCGGACATGGTGTAGCTCTCTCCGCCCTTTGTCTGAGAAAAGCCGCCCAGCTGGAGCTTAGTTCCGTGCTCCTTCTTCTTAGCCTGCTTCTTCTCTTCCTTTTTCTTTCTGGACTCAGCCTTCTGCTTTTCAGCCTCGGCCTTTTTCTTCTCAGCCTCTGCTTTTGCCTCAGCGGCCTTTCTTTCAGCCTCTGCCTTTTCCTCAGCAGCCTTCTTTTCAGCAGCGGCTTTTTCCTCGGCAGCCTTCTTCTCGGCCTCTGCCTTTGCCTTAGCCTCTTCCTCCTGCTTCTTTATATCCTCGGGCTTCTGATTGTCTGCAAAGAACTCGTTGAAGTTCTCCACCTGATTCTTCTGAGTAAAATACTCCAGAACGAAAGAGACCTCCTCGGGGCTGAGTGCAGACTGCGACTTCTTAGCGTCGTCGGATATCTCTGCAAGGCAGCCTATAATGTCATTATTCGACAGTTCAAGATCCTTAGCCAGTTCGTTCAGCTTATATTTATTAGCTTTGATAGCCATAGGCTCTTCCTCCTTAATCCATAAATTCTTCGTTATCTATACTTATCTCTTCAAGTCCCTTGGCGATGGACTTTGCAAATCCGCTGTCTGTTACAGCAAGTATGCCTGTTCTCTTACCGAGCCCAGTTGAGAGCTCATCCATAGTCATTCCCAGCGAGAAGCACTTAACACCGTACCTTCCGCAGTAGTACCTGACCTCCTTCAAGGACTTTTCGGATATATCGGACGCTGCGAAAACGCCCTTTGCATTATCGCTCTTGCAGGCATCCTTCATCATATCCATTCCGATGCTCAGCCTGCCTGCCTTTGCACACATTGTTATCGAACCCAGCTTACTCTTCATTTGAAAGCTCCGCCTCCAGTCCGTCATACACGCTGTCCTCGATCTTACACGAAAAGCTTTTCTCAAAGCGTCTTGCCTTTCTTGCAAGGTTCAGACATTCTGCTTTTTTGCATATATATGCACCTCTGCCAGCTTTTTTGCCCGTAAGGTCGAGGCTTATCTCGCCCTCCTTGGACTTAACTACTCTTACAAGCTCCTTCTTGGGCTTCATTTCGTTACAGCCGAGGCACATTCTCATAGGTACTCTCTGACTTTTCATTCCTGAGTATCCTCTGTGCCGTCCTCAGCGAGAAGGTCTGTCTCCTCCTCGGGCTCATCGGGGAGCTCCTCCTTAGGAGCAGGCTGCGGCAGAGGCTCGGGCTTGGGATCCTTATCGGAGATAATGTCGATCTTATAGCCTGTAAGACCTGCTGCAAGCTTGGCGTTCTGACCCTTGTTTCCTATTGCCAGCGAAAGCTGATCGTCGGGAACCGTTACACGGCAGACCTTAGTGCCGTTGTCCTCGCCTGTCTCAACATCGAGTACTGTTGCGGGAGCAAGTGCCTTTGCAATAAACTCAGCCTTGTCCTCGACCCATGTAATGATGTCTATCTTCTCGCCCTTGAGCTCATTTACAACGGAGCTTATTCTCGACTTTCTCGGGCCGATGCACGCACCGACTGCATCAACGTTCTTATCCTCGCTGTAGACAGCCATTTTGCTTCTTGCGCCTGCAACTCTGGAGATAGCCTTTACCTGAACTGTTCCGTCAGCGATTTCGGGAACCTCAAGCTCAAAAAGTCTTTTAACAAGATCTCTGTGAGTTCTTGATATTTTGATCGAGGGTCTTGTATCGGGGTTTACGATATTTACGATATAAACCTTGATGATATCACCGGGGGTGAGCACCTCTCCGGGTATCTGCTCGCTTCTTACAAGGTAGACCTCGTTCTTGTCGATAGTGAGGATAGCATTGAGTGTCTCAGGCTCGACCTTCTGAACGGTTGCCGATACGCACTCATGCTCCTTGTCCTTGAACTGGGCTACAAGCTTCTGCTTCTCAAAATCCTTTATATCGTGCTTTATGGACTGCTTTGCACTCTGAGCCGCAACTCTTCCGAACTTTGCAGGGTCAAGTCTTATCTCGACCATATCTCCGACCTTTACATCGGGGTCATAGGTTTTTGCCTCATCAAGGAAGATCTCCTTCTCGGGATCATCAACGTACATAACGTCCATAACTTCCTTGTAAAGGCTCAGCTCGAACCTGTTTGTCTCGGGGTCGATGAGGATCTTCATATAGCTGCTCAGGTCGTTCTCCTTATCCTTGTCCTTCTCCTTGCTGTTAAAAGGGAAATAATCCTTCTTGATCGCCTTTTCAATTCCCGATCTGATTTTCTCTATCAGGGTCTCCTTGTCGATATGGCTCTCGCCCTCGAGAGCGTCCAGTGCCATAAAGAAGCTCTGCTCGAATGAGACTTCCTCTTTTTTCCTTATTTTTCTCGCCTTAGCCATTTTTCTTACCATTCCTTTCAATATATAAATGTGTTTTAAGCTTTCTCAGAACAGGTCAGCGTCATCATTGAGCTTCACATACGCACAGTCAGACAGAAGAAATTCCCTCTCGCCCGTGCTGTTGCCCTCGTCATCGAGCGTACAGCAGATTATCTTATCATTTTCATAGCCTGCCAGCCCCACAACGAACTCACGCTCGCCGTTCTCATCGGGTCTTATGAGCCTTACCCTCACAACGTCCCCTATGCAGACCTCAAAGTGCTCGGGTCTTCTGAGCTCTCTTCCGAGCCCGGGGCTTCCGCACTCGAGCACATAGCTCTGACTTATCGGGTCAGCCTCGTCGAGGATCTTGTTAAACGGCCTTGTAAAGGCCTCGCAGTCGTTCATGTCTATCCCGCCGTCTTTGTCGATAAGCACCCTGAGATACCATGTAGCACCCTCCTTCTCGAAGCGAACGTCCCACAGGAAAAATCCCAGCTCATCTGCCAGCGGCTGAGCCAGCTCACGTACTGCCTGCACCGTATTTTTCTTTTGTGCCATTCAAAACCTCCTTGGGTAAAAACCCCTATACAAAACCAAAAGACCGGAAGTCAAGTTCCAGTCTTTTAGTAAAGCCTATTGTATACATTATATCACATCGCTCCGAGGTTTTCAAGCGTTTTTGAAAACAAATCAGCCGATTTTGTGAACAATGCACCAACAGACTGTAAACATTCTATTATTTATCGGGCAGAACTACAGGTCTCGGACGCTTTATCGTACCCTCTACAAAGTCGATCGGTATCGTAAACAGGATACCCGTATTCGGCTGTGAAAGGTCTCCGACCGTGCTGTATACTACCTTTCTTGCGGCCTCGAGCTGATCGTTCTTTATAACGGAGATTATGGTCTTGTTTTCCTCATCTCCGCTGAACAGAGCCCTGAGTGACGCACTTATAAGCGAGCTTCCGAGCTTTGAAAGCGTCTCCGCCATACCTGATGAGTCAATAATGGTAGCGCCTCTTATTCCCGATGCCGAAAGACCCTCAAGCAGGTATTCAAGAGCGTCAGTCTTGTTTAAGATGATGACCATTAATTTCATTTGTTTATCCTTCCTTGCTTACGGAATGTCTATTTATCCTTCTCAGTGTACGAGCTATCCTTCTCAGTATACGAGCCTGCTGTATCGGTGAGCATCTGCTTTACGCTGTCAATGAACTCCTGATTCATCTTGAAGTGTGTTTCGTCTGTCCATTCGCCGTCGGGTATCATTGCCTTACCCGGAGCAAGTCTCAGATCGAGCATATCCCTTATCTTCATTTTCTCCTGAATGAACTGCTCCTTTGTCCAGTCAGTGTTGCTGTTGCCTGTGATAAGGTTGTAGATATTGTCAAGGTTGTCCTTGGTAAGTGCGGTCTGCTGGAAGGCATTGTTTATCAGCGACTCCATAGCAGTGCCGAGGAACTTCATATTTCCGCCTCTGCCGTCCGAGAAAACAGGGTACTGGCACAGAAGCCTTATCTGTCTGCCCGAGAGCTGTGAAAGCTCGCCCGCAGGCAGCGATATATCGTTCTCGTCATTGTCCTGCGAAAGGTAATAAAGCTCCTCATCGGGGGCATAGGCGATACCGCCTATGATATCACAGATAGTCTCAAATGCGGTATTGCTGACAGTAGCGTAATTATTAAACTCTATCCCCAGCATATCCGAGACAGTATTCTCAACCTTTTTAAGCCCCTGACTCTCATACACCTCTCTGAGCGTCTGACCGCTTTCATTTACCGTAAACGCAGATACAGGTATCACCACTATCTGCTGGGCATCGGGAGCGACCCTCATAACAAGCATCTCAACAAGAACATCCTTGCTGTTTATCCTTGCAAAGAAGGTATTATATGTAGGGTTTTCGGTAACGGCATCGGTCTTGTTTTTTCCGTCATCTATAACTCCCGTCTTTTTTAGCATATAGAAAGCCACAAGTCCGATGATAACGAGAAACACTATCATCGTTACAAAGTATACAAGAGCAATAGGTGCCTGCGATTTTCTTTTTTTCTTCTGAGCCATTGGCATTTATCTCCTTACTTTATTTTGCCCGACAGGACCGAACATATCCTCCGAACAAGAATATTTTCTTAAATATCAAAAAAAGTATTGAAAAAAATCTGCTTTGGGTGTAAAATATCTATCAGAGACTGTACGGCTCACCTGTTGTATCGATAAGTCTTACAGGTACAGCCTGACGCTTTGCCATATTGATGGTCTGCGCAGAGCCCGATTTGGAGTTTCTGTTTGCAGCCGCTATCAGAAGGGAGCTGTGATCTATCATAAACTGATTGCGCTGCCTGTAGCAGCCCTCGTGATAGGCATCACTTACAAGAACGATCTGATAAGCCTCTCTGAGCAGCAGCTCATAGATATACCTGTCAGCAGGAGTTTTCATCTCATTGAACTGTCCCGGATAAGGAACAGCACACACAAGGCGTATATTCTCATAGCTTTTTTCCTTGCTGAGCGAGATCACCTCAGCCGCAGCAAAAAGGTCAACGCCGTCCGCCATTCCTGTTATGAAGGTATGGTACCCCTCATCATAGGCTTCTTTTATAAGAAATCCGATATGACTTTTAAGAGCCTTTATTTTTACGGCAAACGCATCACCGCTGTCAGGCAGACTGCGTTTCCTGTGACCTGTAAAGCAGCAGGTAGTTTTCCTGTCACAATGAAAGTCATCAGGGGTCAAAGCTGTTTCAAGCATTTTATCGGCTCCAATCATACCGTATGAACGTTCTTAAAAGTACTGCATATATATTTATTATAACACATTGTTTTTCGTTTTTCAATAGCTTTTTTACCCTAAAACGAAAATTTTCCGCAAAGGAAGGATATAAATGAACCATTATGTAAGATGCTCGGCTGAAATAAGCCTTAAAAGCATCAGGAAAAACCTTGAAAACTACAAAAAATTTCTCTCGCCCTCAACAGAGCTTCTGTGCGTGGTAAAGGCAAACTGCTACGGCCACGAGGACAGGCTGATAGTGCCGTACCTTGAAAGGGAGCTCGGAGTGAAGTGGTTTGCGGTTGCAAATCTTGAAGAGGGGCTCAGACTCAGGCAGGAGGGCATAAAGGGCGAGATACTTATTCTCGGCTGTACTCCCCCCGAATCCGCCCCCGAGATAGCTGAAAACGGCATCATTCAGGCTTGTACCGAGCTTTCCTACGCAAAGGAGCTTTCAAGGCTCTCAGAGGGCAGAACTGTCCGCCTGCACTGTGCGATAGACACAGGAATGACGAGGATAGGTCTTACGGGAACGGCTGAGGAAAACGCCCGTGAGCTGCATGAAATATCGAAGCTTGAAAACATTTCTCTTGAGGGCATTTTCACACACTACGCTGTGGCAGACTCGCTTGATGAGGACAAGGCAGCCTATACCGCAATGCAGACAGAGCGTATAAAAGCGACCGCAAGAGAGGCTAAAAAGCTCGGGGTGGAGCTTTCGCAGGTGCATTTTCTCAACTCGGCAGGCGGAGTATACCACTATGACCCCGAAAGCACTCTTGCAAGACTGGGAATAATCCTATACGGGCTTTATCCCGATGCAGATGTGCCTCTCCCCTTCGAGCCCGAGCCTGTTATGAGCTGGTACGGAATGATCTCGCAGGTGAAGACGATACCTGTCGGCACAACGGTCAGCTACGGCAGGACATTCACGGCAGAGCGTGAAACCAAGCTTGCGACTATAGCAGTCGGCTACGCTGACGGCTATCCGAGAGCACTCTCAAACAAGGGCTGGGTGCTCATTAACGGAAAAAGATGCCCTGTGGCAGGCAGAGTGTGCATGGATCAGTTTATGGTCGATGTGACTGATGCAGGA
The DNA here is from genome assembly GCA_900318545.1 of uncultured Eubacteriales bacterium. Lineage (GTDB taxonomy): Bacteria > Bacillota > Clostridia > Oscillospirales > Ruminococcaceae > Hominimerdicola. The sequence goes on along the minus strand of ONLC01000042.1, from coordinate 2,539 downwards.
GAAGTAAAGGCAGGCTCTTATGCTGTGCTTATGGGCTCTGACGGTGGGGAGCGTATCACAGCTGATGATATTGCAAGGCTCACAGGAACGATAGGATACGAGATAGTCTGCGGAATTTCGGCAAGAGTGCCGAGATTTCTCGCAGATGAATAAAGGAGGAAGAAAAATGCTCGAAAAACTGAAGCTTGAAGTCTATGAAGCTAATATGCTTCTTGTAAAGCATAACCTTGTTACCTTTACATGGGGAAACGTCAGCGGTATAGACCGTGAAAGACAGCTCATAGTTATAAAGCCAAGCGGCGTGGACTATGAAAAGCTGTCCGCTAACGATATGGTAGTCGTTAATATGAACGGCGATGTAGTTGAGGGCGACCTCAGACCCTCGACCGATACGAAAACCCATCTGAGGCTCTATAAGGAGTTTGAGTCGATAGGCGGTGTGTGCCATACGCACTCAACCTACGCCGTTGCGTGGGCACAGGCAGGAAAGGACATTCCCTGCTTCGGAACTACACACGCTGACTATTTTTACGGCTCTATCCCCTGTGCAAGGGAGCTCACCGAGCAGGAGATACGAGAGGACTATGAGGGCAACACAGGGCGTGTTATCGTTGAGGCATTCAAGAACAGAAGCCCTATCTATGTTCCGGGTGTCATCTGCAAGAGCCACGGACCCTTCACCTGGGGAAAGGACGCAAAGCAGGCAGTGTTTAACGCAGTTGTCCTTGAAGAGGTGGCAAAGATGAACACTCTCACCCTTCAGATAAATCCGTCGGCTTCGCCTGCATCGTCTGCGATACAGAACAAGCACTTCCTCAGGAAACACGGTCCCAACGCATACTACGGACAGTAAGGAGATACCATGGACAAAAGGCTTATTATAAATGAGGGCAAAACCTCCCTCGGAATTGAATTCGGCTCGACAAGGATAAAGGCAGTGCTGACCGACCTTTCGGGAGAGGTGCTCGCAGTCGGGACCTATGACTGGGAAAACAGGCTTGAAAACGGCCTGTGGACTTACCCTCTCGACGAGATACACAAGGGGCTGAGGGGCTGTTATGCATCGCTTAAAAAGGCAGTCAGAGAGCAGTACAGAGTCAGTATTAAAAAGCTCGGGGCTGTGTGTATCAGTGCGATGATGCACGGCTTTCTCGCCTTTGATAAGAACGGCAGACTGCTGACACCCTTCCGCACATGGCGAAACACCAACACTCAGGCAGCTGCCGATGAGCTGACTGCCCTTTTTGACTTTAATATTCCGCTGAGGTGGACAGTCTCGCACCTTTATCAGGTGATACTTGATAACGAGCCTTTTGTGCCCGATACAGAGAGGGTCACAGTGCTGAGCTCCTACATACATTTCCTGCTGACAGGTGAATATGCAGTCGGCATCGGAGATGCCTCGGGCATCTTCCCGATAGATTCAGAAAATCTCTGCTATGACAGGGCAATGATGGAGAGCTTCAAAAGGCTTCTCTCTTCAAAGGGCTTCGACAAAGACCCCGAGACTGTCTTTCCGAGGATACTCACAGCAGGCGAGCAGGCAGGCAGGCTCACAGCCGAAGGTGCGGCGCTTCTTGATGAGGAGGGCGACCTTGAAGCAGGTGTACCCTTCGCTCCGCCTGAGGGCGATGCAGGCACAGGCATGACAGCCACAAACGCAGTAAGACCCTCAACGGGGAACGTTTCGGCAGGAACAAGCACCTTTGCAATGCTGGTGCTTGAAAAGGGGCTGTCAAGGCTTCACCGTGAGATAGACATGGTGACTACTCCCGACGGCGCCCCCGTAGCGATGTCGCACGCAAATAACGGAACGTCAGACCTTAATGCGTGGGTGAAGCTGTTCGGAGAAGCACTTTCGCTCTTCGGTGTGAAGGCTGATACAAGCGAGCTTTACGAGAAGCTGTACAAGGCCTCGCTCTCGGGTGATACTGACTGCGGAGGGCTTATGTCCTACGGATATTATTCGGGAGAGTCGATCACAGGGCTGGAAAGTGGACGTCCGCTTTTTGTAAGAAAGCCCGAGGCTAAGTTCAGCCTTGCGAACTTTATGAGAACGCATTTGTACTCCTCTATAGCGGCAGTAAAAATGGGAATGGATATACTTCTCAAAGAAGAGAACGCAAGGGTTGAGAGCATAACGGCACACGGAGGGCTTTTCAAGACTGAGGGTGTCGGACAGCGGTATTTAGCGGCGGCAATGGGAGCGCCCGTCACGGTAATGGAGACCGCCGGCGAGGGCGGCCCCTGGGGTGCTGCTCTGCTGGGGCTTTATATGCTGAAAAGACAAAGCTCGGATATATCTCTCCCCGATTGGCTCGATGCCGAGATATTCGCTGAAACAAACGGCTCAACTATAACCCCCACCGGAGAGGAAATATCAGGCTTTGAAACATTCATGCAGGGCTACCGCTCGGCAGTGGCGGCAGAAGCAGAAGCAGTAAGAACATTCTGAAAAAAGCGGAGCTTTTTGAAAGCTCCGCTTTTTGGCAGGGAAAACCCTGCACCGCCTTCGCGTCATACCTTTGCTTAGGCTTCT
>ONLC01000162.1 GCA_900318545.1 uncultured Eubacteriales bacterium | reverse complement strand
TACCAGCTCTTCATAGCGTTGGGATAATCGTCCTCCCATTTTTCAGTAACACGATCAAGAGCTTCAAGAGCAGCATCCTCGGAAGGCGCATGATAGATCGTTTTAAGGTCATTTGCCAACTCCTTCTTGTTCTTCTCACCGACGTATTTCAGTGTATTTCTTACCTGATGAACGATGCAGCGCTGGAGCTCTGTCTGCGGAAACGCAGCATTGACGGCTTCCTTCATGCCAGTCAGTCCGTCTGCGCAGATGACGAGAATGTCCTTAACGCCACGATTTTTCAGCTCATTGAGGACTCCGAGCCAGTATTTGGCGCTTTCATTTTCGCCGATATGTATGGACAGGACCTCCTTGTGACCGGTCAGACTGACAGCCAGGATCACATACGCAGCGAGCTTCCTGATCTGTCCGTTATCACGCACTGAGAAGTGGACTGCATCAATGAAAACGATGGGATAAACCGCATCAAGTGGGCGTTTCTGCCAGTCCTCGATCTGCGGAAGAAGGCGGTCTGTGATATCCGAAACCATGCCATCGCTGACTTCAAAGCCGTAGATATCTTCGATCGTTTCGCTGATCTGACGGGTCGTCATGCCCTTTGCGTACAGCGAAATGATCTTCTGCTCGATACCTGAGATGTCCTTCTGACGTTTCTTTACGACCTTTGGCTCAAAACTGCCGTCACGATCCTGCGGCACTTCGATCTCAGTTTCCCCGAAGTTCCCGCGGATCTTCTTTGTTTTCTTGCCATTACGCGAGTCGGAATTGGTGGAACGCTCATATGCCTGATAGCCGAGATGCTCGTCCATCTCCGACTCCAACATTTCCTGTATAGTGCCTCCGAGAAGGTCCTTCAGCGCATCCTCGATATCCTTTGCCGACTTGATGTCGTATTCCTCAAGCAGCATTCCTATGATGTTCTTCTTTCCCTCGCTCATCGGTTCTCTTTTTCTTCTTGCCATATTCTCTTTTTCTTCTTGCCATAAAAAATCAGCCTCCTATGATATTAATTCTATTTTATCACAGTTAGCTGACTTTTTACAGACTTTTTTTCGGAGGGTCTAAAGAAAACATTCTGATATACGATGAGCCCCGAAGGTTTCGGGGCTCTTTTTTGTTATAGAACTCTGTAGTCATACCAGAACGGATACTGATTCTGCTCACCTGTTTCTCCGAAGCGTTCACGGGCAGCGTCGGCCTCCTCCTGTGTGTTGAAGTACAGCCTTTTTATATCAACTCCGTAGGCACAGTGAGGCATATAAATCTCAACATCGACAACGCCTGCTTCTTCATAGTACTTTTCATTCCTGTCCGGTGCCAAAACCACAGTTCGTATCTTTCCCTTTGCAATCCTCATATCTATCTTATCAAGGTCAACTCCGTGCTCTTTGAGAAGTGCTTCTATATCAGCCTTGTTGTGCTCGAACTTTACTTCTATCCCTAATTTATCCTCACCCGAATATAAACCCGTTGAATTGATGCCAAGCTCCAGCATACGATCATTCAGGTTTTTCTGAACACCCGAAAGCGTGCTTACCTCCTTCCACTCGGCCGTTACAGGCTCGTAGGGTTCGTGGATATCAATGTCCTTTATGCTCATATCTGCCTTTTCAAGCTCTGCATAGAGTCTGTCGGCATTATCTTTGGTATCAACAACAACATTGAGCCAGCTCTCATCTACCACCTCACAGGAAGCAACTCCGCAGGCATCGGCATAGGTGTCTATAAGTGCGAGAGCATCGCTGAAATCGGGTGCAGCGGACTCAGTATCAACAGGCATTTCGGGAGTGAGCGTATCACCGTACATAATAAGCCTTGTTTCCTTTTTGTACTCTGGGTGCTCATCAAGAAAGTCTTTTATAACCTGATAATGAGCTTCATCCTCGGCACACATCACAAATTTTGACGGCAGATAGATGACCATATAAACAGCTTCACCCTTAAATTCCTCACCGCATTCGTCTTCTGCAGCTCTCCATATCTCGCTGTAGAGCTCTGCCCTCTCTTCAAGGTATTCTTTATTATCATCGCTGTGATCGTAAACTTCGTAATTCTCACCGTCAAACGATATCGCAAGCCTTGTTGTCGGGCAATTCATCATTACCGCAAAATCGAGGAACTCCTCAAGCATACTGTCATCCTTCATATTTATCTTGAGGACCGTTTTCCGATAAAGGCCATCGCTTCCATTGCTTTCACAGAGCACCTCTATGTCATTGATACGGAAATAGTCATATAAGCCCCTATCGCTCAGAATATTATTAAAATTCGATACCCTGTTTGTATCTATTATTCTTAATTCCGCAGCCCTGATTTTGATCTTGCTCATATCAACACCGCAGGCTTCAAGATATTTCCGACAGTCATCTATTCCCCTGACGTAGAGAACATCAACGCAGATCACCTTGTTTTCGTATTTCACCTCTGCTTTGCCAAGCTCCTTAGAGTATTTCGATATAAGCTCTCTCACTGTATTAAAATCGGTTATAGGCTCTGCACCCTCGGTACGCTCTGCTATTACCTTTCTGTAGGCAGTGTGTATCTCGATAAACTCGGGGTCAATGCCCTCGATCTCAAGCGCCGCTGTTATCTTAGGCGCAGCTGCTTCATCTCTGATGCTTACGGACAGCCAGTTTCCGCAGTTGACAGTCTTGATAATATCAAAGCTTGACTTGTAATCTTCAAGGAACTCACAGGCTTTTTCAAAGCGTTCCCACTGCTCCTCCGAGATGTCCTTGTCGGTCACGGTCTCAACGTCTATCGTTGTATAAATAACACCGTCTTTTTTCTCGGCGGATGCTGCTCCTGCCGCCAGCGAGGAGCTTTCAGTCTTTATGTCAGTATTCTTTCTCATATTAAGAAACAGTACTAGTCCGCCCACAACGGCAGCCGCTGCAGCTATAGAGATTATAGCTCCGTAATGCTTTTTTACGCTCGCAGCAGAAGCCGCACTCTGAGTACTTTCGTGAAGCTCTCTTTCGGGCCCTTCCACGGAAGAAGCACCTATCAGCTCTCCCCTGTCGAGTATGCTCTCTATCAGACCATCAGAGGGCACCAGCTGAGCAGACAGCTCTGCTCTCATTTCTCTGAAAAACCTGTCATTCATCAAAATGCCCTCCCTTCAAACGCATCTTCAGCATCTTTCTTGCACGGCTGAGACGCATATCTGCATTCTCTGCCGTTATCCCGAGCGACTCACCTATCTCCTTTGAGGACAGCCCGAGAAAATAATAGAAGTACACAGGCAGTCTGTACTTATCATCAAGCTTCATAACAGCTTCAAAGACCTCGCCCTTTTCATTGTCCTCAAAGCTTACCTGTGCATCTTTGAGGGGGCTGTCAGTTTTATCTACCTTGGTATTCCACGAGCTGTGGTTATACTGCCTTGCAATATTCACGGCGGTTTTCAGAAGCCACGCCTTTCGCTGAGGCTCGCTGTCAAACTGCGGTGCTTTTCTTATGTAGGTGAGGAAAACGTCCTGAAAAACATCGTCTGCATCAGAACGCAGTCTCACCTGTGCAAGTACCGCACTGTAAATAAGACCCTTATACTTATTTATCACATCAGCAAGCTCTTTTCTGTCGGTGCTTTTCATATCCTCACCCCCTTTATAATTATATCGTATCAGAAGGCTATATCCTAACAAAATACCAGCAAATCTTCCTTTTGCACAAAAATGCCCACTGCCTATTGTGCAGACTGACACAAAAAGAGCCCCGAAAACCTCGGGGCTCTGATTTATTATTTAGTGGAATGCTTCTCTGTATACTCAACTTGTCTGTCATAAACGACCTTTGGGGTATAACGCTTGATTGCCTTATCGTTGATTTTGAAGTCCATTGCTTCTACCCAGCTGTCGATCTTAGCCTGGAAGTCCTCAGATTTCATTTCCTGGAGAAGGCTGTCACGATTAGACTCTGCATACTCCGAAGCTCTCTCGGCTACATCGCCCTTTGCAATGATGTAATACGCAGTGTCATTCTCGTAGGTCTCAACCGAGCCTGCCGACATATTGTTGATAAACTCATTGAGCTTATATGACGAATCATCGTAATCCTTGGTGTCCTTATTCTCTTCATAGGTCTTCTTGATGTTCGAGAAGTTCACCATCTGCTCATTTGCATAAGGGTCAGGCTCAGCCTCAGACTCTGCCTCACTGTCAGTACTGTCGAGCACCGCTTCGGGATCAAGGTTCGCATTATCACCAGCCGCAGAAGCCGTGTCCGTTACCTCTTCCTCAGCTGTGCTGTCGGGAACGGCATCTTCCGATACAACAGAGGTATCATCTGAAACAGTGCTCTCATCAGCGGAGGCATTTGTGCTCTCGGTCGATACCTCGCTCGCTGTAAGCTCCTCGCCTGCAGCGCTGTCGGCTGATGCAGCACTGTCTGCTGACGAGCCGCTGTCGGTATCATCAGCAGCCTGCGAGGACTCCTCGGAAGCGGCTGCCTGCTCGGCTGCTACATGGTCATTATAAGCACTTATAACAAGATCAAAATCCGTAAATGACACGCCCTCTGCCTGTGCGGAGAACTCATCAAAGTGCTCCTTAGCCTCGGCATTGGTTTCATCAGCGTTTTCATCGCCCTCAGCCGCCTTGGAGATTGTTATCATCTTGTATCTCATATAGTTGTCTTTAAGGAAGCTTTCCATATCAGCGTTTGTGACCTCTTCCTCGCCGCCCTCACCATAATAATGGTTGAAAAGCTCTGTTCTCATATAAGATGCCTGCTGAGCCAGCTTTATCGACTCCTTGGAAATGCCCTCGTACTCATAAAGCTCTCCCTGAGAATCCCATGCACTGTTTACAGACTCCTGAATTTCCTTCAGCTGATCCTTTGTAAGCTTCAAATCAAGCTCCTCAAACTTTGCCTTTACAGCAGCATACTCCTTAGTGGACTTCATAGCATAGTCAGACAGATACTCAGCATAATCCTTGCCCTCTATCTTCTGGCTGAAAAAGTCCTCGGTCACGCCCTCGGAATAGTAAAGCATCATATTCCTGTAGGACATCTCGCTGTAGATATTGTAGATATAGATACCTGCATTTATTTTCTCGCCGCCTGCAGTCATTGCGTAGGTCGTATCAGTGCAGCCTGTGAACGAAGCAGCACACACAGCCGATGCAAGCACGGCAGCAGCAAGTCTCTTTGCCTTAGACATTAATATCAAATTCCTTTCCTTTTGGCAATTCGCCTTTACATACAAATATCATTATACTACAATTCCGCTATAAAGTCAAGCATTATTTTTATAAGCCTCAATAAACCTCTGTCGGTTTGTCAATGATGTGATACAAAGATTTCAAAAAAGTTCACCATTTGAAAGGAAGGCGCTGATATAATCAGCGGGAGACTTCCAGTTCAATGGGCGCATGGGGAATTTATTGTAATTTCTGCTGTGTACAGCAAGCTGCTTTTTGAAGTCATCAAACGAATAAAACCTGTGCGTAGCATAGAAGTATTCGTTGTCTTTGCGGTGGGAACGCTCAACTTTTCCGTTGTGTCTCGGAGTGTACGGCTTTATCAGCTTGTGCCTTATGCCATACTGCTTGAGGCGAGCCTCAAACAGCGTAGGTGTGGGATTTTCGGAACTCCCGAGCCGCTTTGTAAACTCCTGACCGTTGTCGGTCTGGACACACTCGACTTTGAATTTGAAGGCTTTGAGCATATGATCGAGGAACACCGTCGAGCTGTATGAGCTGTGATCTTCAAAGGCTTCCAGATACCGAAAACGTGAGTATTCGTCGATTGCAGTGTATTGATAAAACTTTCTGCCCTCGGCCTTTGCATCGCCCACGATACAGGCTTCGGGAACGTACTTAACGTCGATCTGAACACGCTGACCGGGATAGAGCATCTTCTCATAAGGCTTCGGTATGTACTTCGGATTTGGCGGCTTGACCGGCTGCAATTCGAGCTTGCGAAGCATTCTCCACAGCGCCGTGACCGAGCGTGTATAGCCCTTTTGCCGCAGCTTGACCCAGAACACGACCAAGCCTGTGTGCTTGTTTTTCCTGCGCATACGCTTGATGAGCTCGATCTCTTCCTCGGTATGCTGATTCGGGTGGCTGTGAGGGCGGTGAGAATGGTCTTTGAGAGATTCAAGAGTGCCGTCATAGCGCTTTCGCCAGCGGTAGATCGTCGCACGACTGACATTGTAACGTATCGCAGCGGCTGTTACACCTTTTTTGAAAGAATATTTAATTATGGCTTGACGGCGGGTGGTAATTTGTGTTATAGTATTCATAGCGGATCACATGACCTCCTGTTGCTTTTTTTGTGTAGCAACTTAACTGTAACACAGGTTCATGCTGGTTCGCTATCTTTTTTTCTTAATTTTGTCTCACATCTATTGTAAACCTACA
>ONLC01000157.1 GCA_900318545.1 uncultured Eubacteriales bacterium | reverse complement strand
CTCGTAGCGGAGTGCGGATTTGTAATAGGTTGGGAGATATTTTGCGGCATTGTCGAGGGTGTCAATAAACCTTGGATTTGATATTAGATAAACACAAGCTAATTCATCCCATCTTTCACGAACTTCTTCAATAGTCAATCCATTCATTGCTGCCATTTCCGGAGAGCATACAGCAAGAATATATCCTCCGAATTCTTCGTTATATGCGCTCCTTTCAAGGTGCAGCTTAATTGTCTTGGGACAATTAATTTCAGTTACTCCATCATAAATTGCGTTATCTCTTATTGAACCATCTTCATTAGTATAGTAACTATATACAAGTTCACTATCCTCATAATATTGTCCATCATTTTTCTCGCCTTTATCGCACCACAAACCTCCGCAATATGCATTAATTCCTGCTATATTCATAGAGTGAAAGTCGATATATACATCAATATCTTCACCATTTTTTACAAGGTATGAATCGTGTACTATCGAAGCATTTGCCATAGATGAACGAGAAACATCTGTTGCATAGCCAAGATTAGATTCAACTTTATATATACCATCTGGTTCAATTGTTAATGGGTCTATATGATTAATTGGATTTGTAATTAAAATGCTTGCACCATTAAAATTGTAGATAAATGATTTCTTATCAAATGATAAAACTAAAACTCTTCTTTCAGCATCAATACTATAATTAGCTATCGCACCACCTGCATTATCATTTTTGAAAATATCAATTGAAAGATTATCCAAATCAAATTTTTTCAGGAATGGGAATCTCTATTTTGTAAAAGTCCTTGATATTTAACAGACTACCATCTGGATTATATATCGAGAAACTGTAAAACGCATAATTTGAACGCTCTGGCACCCCACATTCTGAACATTATGACTGTTGATCTGTTCAGCACCGACCTTGCCAAGGAAAACGCTGCAGGCAAGAAGAGACTCACCGCTGAGGAGTTCAGGAACAGCCTGCCCATGGCAGTAAAGGGACTGGAAAACAGACGTGAGATCAAGGCCTTATTCAATGACAAGGGCATGAACGCCGAGAAGCTGGCTCAGCTGGCTTGTGCAAAGCATGGCAGGGGCTTGATGAGCGAGGTTGCAAAGGCAGAGGTAAAGCTCAAAGCAGCAGCACCTCAGGCAAACAATCAACCAAGAAGAGCACCACGGGCACAGAACCAAGGCCCCAACCGCCATTAAACCTACACACCAAAAGCACCGTAAGCATATTATAGCTAACGGTGCTTTCATTGTTGCAATAGTTTTTAAAAGGGTCTTGGGCGTTTGCCCCCCGCCCTCCGCCGACCAAGGCATAGATCTCCGCCATGCTGATCGGCGGCTGCTTTGGCTGTTGCCATTTTGCCTCCGAGAAAAACAAATCAGAACGTCTTCCTCATCTGATACCACTTTACTCCGCCAATGACTGAGCCTGCTGACACACCCTCATTTTTAAACCCGAACTGCTCGTAAAAGCTTATCAGTTCGGCTTTGCAAGTAAGCACGACCCCCTTGCGTCCTTGCTCCCTTGCAATGTGAAGAAATTCTCTCATCAGCGTGTGGGCAAATCCTTGGTGCCTGTATTCGGGACGTGTGCATAGCCCGAATATCATTTGCCAAGCACCGTTTTCATTGTGCAGTCGGAAGTTTTTGTACATCTCGTCTGTAAGCTCGCAACGGTCGGTAACAAGTCCGTTTATAAACGCTGCCACCTTTCCGCTGTCATCACAAAGCAGCAGAAAATGCTCAGGATAAGCAATCAGCCGAGATTTAAATTGCTCCCTTTCAGCTGCCTGCTCCTTCGGAAAACAGCTTAGCTCTATCTCTGTTATCTCGTCAAGAAACGAGAGGTCTGCAAAGCGAATTTTCATGTTCATTCTCCTTAACGCTCAGTCTGCCGACTTCCATTTGAAAGACTCTGTCTGCATACGCAAAGGCTGCACTGTCATGGGTGACAATGATAACCGCTGCACCTTTTTCAGCCTGTGATTTCAGAAGCTTTAAAAGAAGTGCGGCATTTTCTTCATCAAGATCATTTGTGGGCTCGTCTGCAAAAACTACAGAGGGTGAATTAATAAGTGCCCTTGCAGCCGAAAGCCGCCTGAGCTCTCCTCCCGAAAGCTCATCGGGATAGGCATTTTTAAGCTTTTCAAGTCCTACAGATAACAACAGCTTATTTGCATAGTCCGTCTTGTCATCACCTGCAAGGGCTGCCGGCAGCAGAATATTCTGTAATACTGTCAGGCTTGCAAGAGCACTTGCCCCCTGAGGGATATACCCTATATTTTTGCATCTGAAAGCTGATAGCTGTTCATCGTTTTTCAGATAAAGAGGAGTATCATCATAATATACCTGCCCCTCAGAAGGTACAAGAAGCCCTGCAAGCACATTTATCAGGGTGGTTTTTCCGCTGCCTGAACGGCCTGTTATCAGGGTCAGTTCATTGGGCTTCGGCGAGAAAGAGACCGAGTCAATGATCCTTGTGCTGCGCCCTTTTTTATTGAAGCAAACGCTTATGCTTTCTGCACTTAGCATCATATCAGCAGCCCTCCCGAAGTATCTTTCCTGTGTCAATATGTGTGAGTCTGTATGCCGATAATGCTGCTGCTCCTGAGCCTGCAAGCAATACTACCATTATTACAGCCGCACCGTACAAAAGTGTTACACTTACAGACGGCATAAGCAGCGGCAGCGAGGTTTTACGCTCGATCACACCTACGAAAGAAAAGCTGAGCAGAGCCGTCAGGGCAACTCCTGCCGCCCCGCCTGAGCCTGCGGTGATAATTGACTCTGCAAGCACTATTCTGCTAAGGCGTTTTCTTGAAAAACCTATTGTTCGCAGCACCGCAAATTCCCTTTTTCGCTCATTTGCACTATTATAGAATGCAGCGAGCATTATTACGGCAGCAAGCACCCACACAGCAGCTGTTATGGCCATGATGCTTTCAGACAGCACATTCAGCTGCCTTGCAGTATCGGTCATCATTGATTTTGTTCTTACAGCCTGAATACCGTCAAGTGTTGTGTTTATTTCGGCTGTAAGCTCGTCAATATCAGCACCTTTATCAGCTTTTATATAAACAGAGGACACCACGTTCTCGGGGCTTTGCTTTGAAAGCACAGCAATACCTCGCTTGGCCGAGGCCTTTATCAGTCCCTTGACAGTTTCATTTGTTGCATATACTGCTGTGTCAAGTCCTGTACCGGTTCTTTCAAGCTTGCCTACTGCCTTGCACTCCACGCCATAAAGAGAAAGTGTATGCCCCACTCGCGTAGAAAGCCCTGCACCGACTATTATCTCGTTTTTCTTCAAAGTGCCTGAATACGCTTCCTTCAGCCACGGCTTTACTGTAAAGTCACTTTGCTCATCAAAGCCTATTATCTGCACCTGAACCGTACAGCACTCGGCATTTGCTGACACAAGAAAATACTGTGCCGAAAGCATTTCTACACCGTTTATTTCAGACAGCCTGCTCAACACTGACCTGTCCATATAGAAATATCCGGGCGTGCCCTGCAGGAGAATATTTTGCAGGTCCACCTTATTGTCAGCGCCCTCCGGAAGAACAATAATATCAGCACCGAGGCGCTGCTCTAAGCTGTCAAGGCCTCTTTGCAGGCTTTTTATCAGCAGCTGACCGCCAAAGGCAGCCGCTGACATTACCATAGCTATTATGATAAGAGCTGATGTTCTGATGGGTCTGCGGCTTAGATTTATAACAGGAAGCTTTTTAAGATTCATTACTCTTTCCTGCCTTTATTATGCCGAGAACGCTGTCAACGCCTGCCGCAGCTGTAAGGACAGACGCTATGACTATCACTGCGGGCTTGAATGTGGTGTGACAGCTCATTGTGTCCATCATGCAGAGGGAGATCACATTGTTTGGTATAAATATCACCGCTGCCGCCGATGCAAACACACCTATAGCAAGGCCTGCCTTTATGCCGCTGTTTTTAAGAATGATCCTGAGCAGTGCAAGCAGCGTGATAACTATGCCTATGAGCGTCACAGCATTTTGTGCCCAGTGACAAGCCATGAATTTCCCCTCATGCTCGCCGCAGGCCTTGAAAAATGTAAATGAGCCGACAGTCAGCAGTGCTGCAAGAATAAGCTCAGCTATTCCCAAAATATTCTTCTTCATCACTATTTCTCCTTAAATATTATATTCAGGCTGAGGCTGTGCCTGTGCCAGCTCAAAAAGCTCAAGTATTTCCTTTCGCAAAGCAAGAAACTCTACACCGCCCCTGTGCCTTGGTCTTGGAAGCGGTACCTCTATAACCTTGCTTATCTTACCCGGGCGAGGGGTCATTATAACTATGCGGTCGCTCAGATATATAGCCTCGTCAATGTCGTGGGTGACAAGTATCATGGTAGTACCCTTTTCCTTCCAGAGCTCAAGCAGCTTATCCTGAAGATCAGCACGTGTAAAGGAGTCAAGAGCCCCCATGGGCTCATCTAAGAGAAGTGCCTTAGGCTCGTTTATCAGTGCTCTTGCAATCGCCACACGCTGTGCCATTCCGCCCGATATCTGGTGAGGGTAGCTTTTCTCAAAGCCTTCCAGCCCCACCATTGAGATGTACTCTTTTACATTTGCTTTCTTCTGTTTCAGCTGACCTCTTGCTCTGAGCCCGTAAGCGATATTATGCTCAACATCAAGCCACGGGAAAAGGCTGCCCTGCTGAAAAACATATCCACGCTCGGGGTCAACGCCTGTAATTCTTCTGCCGTCTATCGAAAGGGCTCCTGCCTGCGGCTTGTCAAGCCCTGCGATAAGCCGCAGGAGCGTAGTTTTACCACAGCCCGAGGGGCCTATCAGGGAGATGAATTCTCCTGCTCTTATATCAAGGTCAACGTTTTTCAGCGCCTGCACCGCTTTGCCGTCAGTGTCGGTGTAGATGCGTTCAATATCAGATATGTTTATACTGCTGCTCATTTTTTCACTACTCCCTCCTGCCATCTTAGCGTGCGTTTCTGTACTCTGCCTATGATGTGGTTTATCAGCGAGAACAGCACCGCCATTATAACAATTGCTGCCAGCACCTTGTAATAAGCGCTCCATACCTTTGACTGATTGATGTAGTAGCCAAGTCCTCCGGGCTGACCTAGCATCTCGCTCATAACAAGAGTGGTGAAAGCCATTGCATTTGCCGAGGTTATACCCGTAAAAATGTCAGGCATAGCGTGAGGTATCGCCACATGGAGTATCAGGTCAACAGGGCCGCTGCCGAGAATGCGTGCGGCTTCAAAGCTTTGCTTCGGCGTTGACTGTATGCCCTGAGCTGTGAGAAATGCTATCTGAAACCACGCACATATCACTATCAGGAATACCGCTGCTGTAAAGGAGTTCGGCAGAAGTGTAAGCGCAAACGGCATCCACGCTACCGCAGGAACAACGCCCGTTATTTTAAGCACCGGGTACACCCAGTAGTAAACCTTCGGAAACCAACCTATCAGTATTCCCGTACCGACACCTAAAAGCACACCGCAGGAAAAGCCTGC
>ONLC01000110.1 GCA_900318545.1 uncultured Eubacteriales bacterium | reverse complement strand
GCGTTTGCCCAGAAGTACCACTTGGTTTCTGCACCTATTCCTACAGGCTTTACTCCTGCTCTTGCTGCTATGATACCGCTTCTGAGCACATGATAATCAGAGGTCGAGAAAAGTACCTTTGCGTCATCGCTTATCTTTTCTTTTGAGAACTTCATATTCTCAAAGGTAGAGGTCGATTTGTCCTCGAGGATAATGTCGTTTTCGTCTACCTCTTTTGAGATAAGGTAACGCTCTTGCCTGTTTCGCTGTGTCTGTAGTCAGCGTATTCAAGAGCCCTGTCGATGCGGCCTCTGAGAAGCGGCAGGGGAGAGCCGTCATCGTATCTGATGTCCTCAAGCTCGATGATGCCGTCGGCAGGATCGACGCTTGCATCAAGCTCAGGATAAGTGCGAGAGATAAGATCAGCATTATAATTCTGACCGCTTTTATTTCTCTCATTACTGAGCTGTTACCTCACTGTACAAAGCATACTCCTGAGGTGTAACACCCTTTGCGTGAAAGAGCTCTCCGACAGTTACAAATTCATAGCCCTGAGCTTCAAGCTCTGTGAGTATCTTCTCCAGTGCAGCAACTGTCTTTACATTGCCCTCGGCATCGTGCAGGAGAATAATAGCTCCATCCTTGGCCTGCTTGAGTGTACGCTCGACACGCTCCTCTATCTCGACCTTTGCATCGTAGTCATCACAGCCGTAGCCGCAGATAAAGGTCTCGTCGATAGCATCATACATTTCGTTATTCACATCTATGTATGGCGGGCGGAAGAACTCGGGCTTTCTGCCTGTGAGAGCAACTATCTTCTCATTGGTATAGTCAATTTCCGCCTTGATGTCCTCAACACTCATTTTAGTCATATAGGAGTGCGTTTTTGAGTGGTTCTCTATTTCACAGCCGAGGGATACAGCTCGCTTTACGGTGTCGGCTTTGTCATCGGTGATGTTGTCGCCTATGAGGAAGAAGGTGCCCACAGCACCATGCTCCTCGAGCTTGTCAAGCACCAGCGAGGTGGTAGAGGAAGGGCCGTCATCAAAGGTGAGAGCAATCACCTTTCCGTACTCGGAGGGGTCCTTGTACTCACGCTTGGGGAGGGTCTCCTCCTGCTTTTCTGTCTCCTGCTTTGAGGAGCTGTCGGCCTTTTTGCTGCCTGACTCCTGCTTTGCGCAGCCTATTGCTGCCGTAATACCTGCGACTGCCGCTGCAAGGATCGCAATTTTGATATACTTATTCATAATGTCTCCTTTACAAATCAGCCCCGATGTGCTCGGGGCTGAGATCATTCCATAGTGTGCGCCCAGTCGATAGGGGCTTTGCCGTTTCGGGCAAGAAAGTCATTTACCTTAGAAAAATGCCTGCATCCGAAAAAGCCGTTATAAGCTGAAAGCGGCGAGGGGTGAGCTGCCGTGAACACTGCATGAGCAGGGTTCGTTATAAGCGGCCGCTTTGCCTTGGCGTTGCCGCCCCAAAGAATGAAAGCAATCGGCTCGGGGCGTTCGTTGAGCTTCATTATCACCGCATCGGTGAGCTTTTCCCAGCCCTTGCCCTTGTGGGAGTTCGGCTGGTTCTCACGCACGGTCAGTACAGTGTTTAGCATAAGCACTCCCTGCTTAGCCCAGCCTGTGAGCTCGCCCCACTCGGGGATAGGAGCACCTGTATCTGCGTTCATTTCCTTGAAGATGTTTACAAGGCTCGGAGGCGGCTTTACGCCTCTCTTAACAGAAAAGCACAGCCCGTGAGCCTGCCCCGGATTGTGGTAGGGGTCCTGCCCGATGATAACAGCCTTTACGTCCTCATAGGGGGTGTATTTCAGGGAGTTAAAAATATCATACATATCGGGGTATATCCTGTAATGAGAGTACTCATATTTAAGAAACTCCCGAAGCTCCAGATAGTAGGGCTTTCTGAACTCCTCAGCGAGGAGACCGTCCCAGCTGTTTCCTATATTAACCGCCAATGCTGCTCGCCACCGTTCCGATAATGAGACCGACCACCAGTGCAGCGACCAGTGCCAGCACGATTATCCTCATAACAAAGGGCTTTTTCTGCTCAACGGGAGCATAAGCCTTTTTAGCAGGAGCAGAAGCAGGAGCCGAAGCCGAAGCTCTTTTAGCGGCAGATGAAGCCTTCTTTTTCTTAGCCATTGTTGTTATTCTCCTTTCGCTCAGAACCTTTTTATGTGCTGTATAAGCAGAGCACAAAGCGTAACTGCAAGATTATAGATAAGTGCAAAGGTAGCTGTTATCTGCACGAACGAGCCTGTGAGCATCATTACTGCACTGATAACTATGCCAAGCATAGCAGCACTCGAAAGTATGGCTGCACCAAGCTTCGTGGAGAAGTGCAGTCTCTTTGCACCGATAACGAGCATAGCCAGCGAGGGGAAGCGTCCGCTGCAGAGCATTGAGGAGCTCTCACGGGGAGCGTAGTCAGTTTCGTTGGTGTAGCTTTCGTTATATCTGAAGGGCAGAAGCCTTACGCTGTCCCTGGAGATATCGAAAAGGTCTGAAATGAGCTCACGGCTGATGAAGCCGTCAACAGTGCGGACAACTATCGAGATGCCCTCCTTTTCAAGCTCCTGCATCCACTTTGACACTGCCAGTCCCGAGCTTACCGATACCGAGAATATCGCAGTAACTATTCCCGAGATAGACAGGTAGATAACAGTGTTGTCGCCTGCATATTCTTTTTCCTTTACAAGGGTCGGCAGACCGTCTATGGAGTGGTTTTCCATAAGCTCTCTTGTGCCGAGGAGCACTCTTCTGTTGTCTATCCAGCCTGAAAGTCCCATGCCGTCCTCGAAGATGTAGCTCTCTACAGGGTAGAGAAGCTCGGTCTTTCCTCTGAGCATTTTGTAGAAGGTCGGTTTAAGAACGCTTCCTGCCTGACAAGCAAGGCTTGCGGCATTGAGTATACAGTCCTCTATAGAAACTGTGGACATTATTTTCAGGTTCGAGAGCTCTATCATGCCCTCAGGGAAGAGCTGTGCGGCATCTGCGAGGACGGTGTTGGTATCGGCAAAATCCTTGACAGACGAGTAGCCCAGCATTACAGAGGAGTACTGTAAGTACTTCTTTGTAGCCCTTGCGAGTGGAACGTTCACTATCAGCATAGAGGCTACAGATGCACACATTGAGATAACGCCCGAGAAGGCAGCAAGAGCCACGAAAAGACGCTCGGTCTTGTTCTGTCCGCCCTTATCAAAGAAGATGGACAGTACCGCAATTATAATTGCAGCTATCAGTATAGGATAGCTCATTCTGTTTGCGAAATCATCGGAAACATCGGGGGTGTAGCTGTTCTTGACGAAGCCGTCAACAAACTCTGTCTTTCTGACTGTAGCTATCTTTGGTTCTCCCTCAGTCATTCCCCTTGTGAAGTTCTGTGCTGTCTCAGGGTCTGAGATGCTCTTTACGGCATAGCGTTCAAAGTCACCTGCAACGTATCTGAAATTACGCTCGGTACGTCTGATTATCATAAATTTTCCGAGGGTATTGAACATAAGTCCCATAATAGCCACGCAGGTATAAACATGGTAGAAGCCTGATCTTGCGGAATCAGGGTCAAACAGGGTGACTATGCCGACTATAACTGTTCCGAAAATTGCCAGTGCTGAAAGCGAATCGCAGTCGGGGCGGTGAAGGAACAGGTTTTTCATTCCCTTTACCATGACATTGTAGGTTACGGCTATCGCCACTAGTCCGAGTATAGTATGTGTGAACACATAAGCCGAGGGGCTTATCGTTCTGTCAAAGGTCTTGATTATAGGCCAGTCAAAGTCGTTTGCGATAGTGATGAATACGGAGAACACGCTTGTAAACATCAGTATGCAAAGCCTTATGAAGAGGTTGTTTTTTATCTCCAGTATGTCGGCAAGAACGGTAGGTGCGTCCTCAAAGCGTTTGAACTCCTGCATATTGTGGAGTCTTCTGCCTGTGCGGCGTTCCTCCTCCTCGGCACGCTCAAGCTCCTCAAGGTACTCTTCCTCTTCTTTCTCCGAGTCAAGCACGAAGTTTTCCACCTTTTTGCGGCGGTGCCTTTCAAGAAAGTCGCTCTTCTCCTCGTAGCTTGCGTTATCGGGCAGCTCGTTTTTGTCGAACTCGTCTGTTCTTGTGCTGACCTTTCCTGTCAGGCCGTGAGCAACATCGCTGAAGCTCTTCCTGCTGACGGGCTTAGCCTCGGGAGCTGCCGAGGGGGCACGTCTGCCTGCCCTGTCGGAGATGAGGTCTGCGTTCAGCTCGTCATCAGCCTCGGCGTTGTCTGTGGAGACTCCGTTCTCAGCTGTCATATTATCGAGAGCCTTAAGCACCTCATCTACAGACCTTCCGCCCTTTGCAGAAACAGCATTCTCCCTGTCGGCAGACCTTTCTGCCTCACGCTCGGAGAGCTTGCTCTCTATATCCTTGGCAGTAAGGCTCTCACTGTCCTTGAGAAGGCTTGCTGCATCGGGGATCTCAGGCTTTTTGATCTCGGAGAGCTTGTCCGCCTTGTCGGGGAAAGCCTTGTCTATATCATCGAGTATCTTGCTGAAATCTGTATTCTGTTCATAATCCGAGTCATCATCATAGTTTTCATTGGGTGTGAAGGTCAGCTTGCTCTCTGCCTTTTCGGCAGGTCTGAACTCACCGCCTTGTGAAAACTCGGCGTTTTCCTCGAATATCTCATCCTCGTCGTCTTCAGGTTTCCTGAATCTGAACTTGCTAGCCATAAAATTCTCCTTCGTGAATTAATACTCTATTCTCCTCTTTGCCTTACCGCTTCGTACATAAAGATACCAGCGGCCACCGAGGCATTGAGTGAATTTATCCTGCCCTTCATTGGCAGACTGAGAAGAAAATCACATTTATCTTTTATAAGTCTTCCCATTCCGAAGCCCTCAGACCCTATCACAAGAGCCATAGCCCCCTTCATGGAAACGCTTCTGTAATCCTCGCCCGAGCCATCTGTTCCGTAGATCCAGACGCCCTGCTTTTTCAGCTCGTCAATGCAGGCGGCAAGGTTTTTTACCCTTGCAACGGGCATCCAGCTGACAGCACCTGCCGAGGTCTTGTACACCGTAGAGTTCAGCGATGCACTCCGCCTTTCGGGGATTATAACTCCGTGAGCACCTGCTGTTTCGGCTGTACGGATTATAGCACCCAGATTGTGAGGGTCTTCTATTTCATCGCAAATGATGAGGAAGGGCTCCTCACCCTTCTGACGGGCGGTCTCCAGCATCTCATCTACTGTTGAGTAAGCCGTGCAGGCGATCATTGCAGCAACGCCCTGGTGCGATGCCCCTCCGGACATACGGTCGAGCTTTTGCCCCCTTGCCTGCTTTACAACTACGCCCTTTTCCTTGGCGAGCCTTACAATATTGCTCACCGACCCCTTTGCATCGGGGTCAACAAATATCGTATCTATCAGCTTTCCCGATTTGAGAGCCTCGGTAACGGGGTTTCTGCCGATTATCAGCTGAAGGCCGTTATCGGACCTTTCTCTGCCCTCGGAACGCCTATTGTCTTTTTTATCCATAGCTTTACCTGCTTTTCTTGATATAAGAACAAAACAAACCACCTTAATTATAGCATAAAACCTCAGAAATGCCAATACTTTTTACGTGTTTTCTTACACCTTTATATATTCTAAACAAAAACAAAGCGGCTATTTCAACATTTTGACGAAACCGCGATATCATAAAGCTGTTTCAGACCGTCCTTTTAAGGTAATGCTCACAATTTCCATCCACTTATTTTGTGATAAATGTCATTGAAGAAGCATTAAAAATATGTTATAATAAATATGTATGTAGATTTTCGTGCTCAGGGGGGAGAAATATGCACGATCTTGATTACTTTTTTTACCACTTTCCTGTACTGGAGACTGACAGGCTCATACTTCGGGAAAAAACGCCCGAGGACGCTGAGAGTATGAAAACATATACGGCAGATGAGTCTCTCTACATTTACTGGGGTCGGCACATGACAAAGGCCGAGCGTGATCCTGTGCTGGGCTTCAAAAACAAGGAGAAACGCCGCAAAAACGGTAGAAACGATCATATCAGCTGGGGAATAGAGCTGAAGAAAAACCATAGGATAGTCGGGGAGATAAACCTGTTTGATATACAGAATGAGCGTCAGGGAATGGTGGGCTACCGCATCTCGAAGGCTTATCAGGGAATGGGCTTTGTTACCGAGGGACTCAAAAGGGTGATACGCTTCTGCTTTGAGGAAACGAACATACAGCGGCTCGAGGCTGAGGTAATGGTGAAGAACATTCCGTCGAACAGGGTGCTTGAAAAGTGCGGCTTCACCTGTGAGGGCACAAAGCGGCAGGCAAAATTCGTAAATATTTACGCAGATTTCAATATTTACGGACTGCTCAAAAGCGATATTCTGGGAAGTGCCTTCAAAACAGAAGATGAGCTTACGGTAACGGGGTGATACTATGAATATAAGACCATACCGCCGAAAGGCATACTATTACGAAACAGACAGAATGGACATTGTTCATCATTCAAATTATGTGAGGTGGCTCGAGGAAACAAGAGTCGATCTGCTGGAGCAGATAGGCTGTCCGTTTGCAGAGATAGAAAAGAGGGGACTTGTATCTCCTGTGCTGAGCGTTGAGACTAATTACAGGTTTCCTGTACGCTTCGGAGATGAGTTCGAGGTCAGGGCAAGGCTTACGGAGTTCAACGGCTGCAAATATGCACTCGAGTATGAGATCACAAATGTGACCACAGGACAACTCGCCTGTACGGCAAAAACGAAGCACTGTTTTACAGATGCATCGCTCAGACCTGCAAGGCTTAAAAAGAGCTTTCCCGATATATATGAGAAATTTCAGAAAATGATTGGGGTAAACAATGAAGAAGGCTAAGCTTATCTGTACATTATGCGCTGCGATGATGATGACGGCTGTAATGTACGGCGGAGCACTCTGTGTGGGTGCAGAGAACAATAACGAAACAGAGGTTATACCTGTTTCGGAAACAGTGGAGAAGAGCATCTCTGATTGTGAGGTAAAGGTCACGAACGGAGGCTACACCTATAACGGTGCCGAGAAGAAGCCGCCTGTTACTGTAACAGACGGAGATACCGTTCTTAAAGAGGGTACGGATTACAGTCTGGAGTACTCGGACAATATAAATGCCGGAAACGGAAAAGTAACTGTGACCGGAATGGGCGAATATACAGGCACAAAGGAGCAGAGCTTCACTATTATGGCGGCAAGGCTTGAAGGGTATAAGCTAAGTATATCGCAGAGCGAGCTTATTTATAACGGCAAGGCTCAGAAGCCTGATGTTACGGTTAGCAATAAGAAAGGAACTCTTGTTTCGGGCAAGGACTATACAGTGACTTACTCCGAAAATACGAATGTCGGAACGGCTGTTGTTTCAGTAAGGGGTATCGGCAACTATGCAGGATCACTTTCGGGCACATTCAAAATAGTTGAGGACACTCCTGCCGAGGTAACAGGCATGAAGGCCGC